>JANNUW010000383.1:0-9744 GCA_031414095.1 Hyphomicrobium sp.
CATCATCGGCAACGTCGGCACCATCGTCGTCTTTCGCATCGGCGCATTCGATGCGCCACTATTGGCCAGAGAAATTGGAATTGCTGAAGATACACTCATCAATCTTCCCAACTTCACCGCACGGGTAAAGCGCGTTGATAGCGGTTCTCCTACCGAGGCCGTGTATCTTCAAACCATACTCCCCCACCCAGAGTTCATTGGTCGCTTATCAGCCGTCCTTAAGTGCACCCGCAACCGGCACGCCACGCCACGCCTAGATTTGTAGGATGGATTTGCGACTCTAATAATCGGCAATCAGACAATTTGTAGGCATGTAGTAAATTTTCAAAAACTGACGTCTCTAGGTCCGATTTTACCCACTAAGCAGACAAAATTGAACCTAGCGTTCACTTCCGAGAAGGGCCAGAAGCGGAATTAGACGCATGCTCCCACTGAGATTGCTTTAGCCCGGCTGCACACCGTCATAGCCCTCGACAACGACGAGGTCCATATCGCCCTTGCCTTTGCGTTTATCTTTGGCGACAGCGTATTCCGGCGAACGGTAGCAGGCGAGCGCAGCAGCGTAGTCTCTGAACTCAATGATGACATGGCGTGATCGCTGCTTACCCTCGAGCAGTTCTGAGACACCGCCACGTGCTAGGAATCGCCCACCATATTTGCGGAATGCAACCGCGTTCGCCTCCTGATACTCCTTGTAACCTTCCGGATCGCTCACATCGACATGCGCGATCCAATATCCTTTGGCCATGGTTTTCATCCTTCATCGAGATATGGACATAAAAGTTTTGAAGGGTCTCTAAATATCAGAAGTTGAACCCTAGCCTGGATCAAGCAGTGCCGTCTCGAACAATGTCACTGCCTGCCGCGGAGCAGAAGCAATGTCGCTTATGGGCCAAGGACGGTTGTTCAAGTATCTTGTGGCGAACGGCAATTTCGAGCCCTATGCTGACCTTGGATCCGGTAAGTCTCCGCTCTGACTGCTAACTTTTCGACAAGTTTCCGAAGACTTCGGCCGTTTCGTCGATCAAGAGTCGAAAGAGATCTGCGGCAGGCAGGTCTCGGTTCAAGCTGGCGGCTTGCCCGTAGAGGTGGAAGGAGACTTCATCGTCCGCTGCCACATCCAGAAGCGGCTCGCTCAAGGCGTACATCTGCCGAAACGCTGGCAGTGGTTCGCGGGCCTTCTCCATCTCTTCAGCGAACCGCGAGCGCATCGCGCGTGCCGATCGGCCGGAAAAGGCGTCGGTCAACATCGTATCTGTATCGCTGGCCTTTCGCAGCAGCGCTCGCCTGGGTTCATCGGTTCCGGCTTCAGGGCAGGATAGAAATCCAGTACCGATCTGCACGCCAGAGGCACCGAGAGCGAAGGCAGCCGCGATGCCACGTCCGTCGCCGACGCCCCCTGCCGCAATGACCGGAATTTTCACGGCGTCCGCAATCTGAGGGACGAGCGCAAACGTACCAACACCCTGACCGGGACCAGTCGGTTTGTGCGAACCTCTGTGCCCTCCGGCCTCCCAACCCTGCGCGATGACAGCATCCATTCCGCACGCCTCGAGTGTTTTAGCCTCAGCTACTGTCGTCGCTGAGCTTATCAGAACGATGCCTGCGCTCTTCAATGCGGTGATCGCAGCGTCGCTGGGAACGCCGAAGTGAAAGCTGACCACCGCAGGCCGGACCTCGAGCAACAGTGACAGCCGCTCATCATCGAACCCCGGGGCGAGATCAGGAAGTTCGCTGGGCGGCTCGCCAAGGCCTAGCGCGTTGTACCAGCCCCGCAAGCGCTCGCGCGTTCGCTGGAGTACCGCTGCGTCCGTCTTTGGTGCATCTTGAATGAAGCAATTGAGATTGAATGGTCGATTCGTAGAAGCGCGCGTCGTGGCAGTGGCGACGCGTACTTCTTCCAATGTCATTTCGGCGCATCCCAACGAACCGAGACCGCCCATGTTGCAGACTGCGCTGGCAAGTTCAGGTGTCGCCGCTCCCACCATGGGTGCTTGAATGATCGGATGGTCGATCTTGAAAAGCTCACAAAGGCGTCTATCGGGCCACATGTTTCCCTCCGTGAATTTAGTTGGGACAATACATGGAGCGGCTACTTTCGCACAAGCAATCAGTATTTTGGGCCCTGGCTACCGGCAATCTTGAAGGTCGGGTATAACGGATTATTGGCCATAAGGAAGGACACTTGTGGCCGTTGCCAATGCATCGGCGCTTCGAATTCGGCGCGGCATTCGTCAGGCGTCTTTGCGAGTTCTACAGCCTGGGAGGCGACTTTGCGGGCATGGCGGAGGGTAAACCACTGCAGAAGGCTAACGTTCAACTGTCCAATGGTGCGGAGCGCTACCGGTTGCAATGGGGCCTTGTCTGCGACATACATTGTCATGGGTATTTTCCTCTCTCGGATTTGTCTTGCAATGGGGAAAAACTAGCCCGGAGGGGCAAAATCTGCGGCTAGACAAGCGTAAAAAAAACGCGTGGACCCGTTAAAAATGAGCACTGGACCGCAAAAAATAGACGCAAGGGATAAAATATTGGCCGAAAGTGCTGCTGGTTTCACACTTTCCCTGTTGGGGGCGTTTTCGATTGCAGACCCCCTAGGCAAGATTATTTCTATCAAGAGCAAGAAGAACCGGGCCCTGCTTGCCATTCTTGCCCTCTCACCCAGTCACACAATGACGCGTGAACGGTTGGCCGACCTGCTGTGGGGTGAGCACGGCGAGGAACAGGCGCGCAACAGCCTCCGACAATCCCTCGCTGTTCTGAGGAAAGAATTGGGGCTGTATGGAAGTGAACTGATCCGCAGTGGTGACGAGACCCTTTCCCTTGCCCGGGAGCGGGTTAGGGTTGACGCTCTGACGATTCTTCATGCGGAGCAGGATAGTGATCTGAAGCTGCTGAAGCAGGCAGCCGCTAGCTGCCGGGGTGAGCTTCTGAGCGAAATTGACATCCACGGAGAGGCCTTCGGAAGTTGGCTAACTGGGGAACGCCGGCGTCTGGCCGATCTTGCGGTTTCAGTCCATGAGCGGCTTTGCGCCAATAGTACCGGTGCGGACCGTGTGACAGTGGCGCGGCTGCTGCTGGCACTTGATCCTTTACGCGAAAGCGCCCACCGGGCTCTAATGGAGGCACTGGCAGCCATAGGCGAACGCGACCAAGCGCTTCGTCAGTATGATGCCTGTCGCGAGATGCTCGCCCGGGAACTTGATGTGAAACCCGCAGGCGAGACTGAACAACTCAGAGCCTCCATTCTTTCAGGCGAGAGGCGCGTGCTGTCGGCTCCGCCCGTATCGCAAAGCGATGCGGTTGAGCTTCGTGACGAGCCGACAATTGCGGTCCTGCCGTTTGCCAGCCTGTCACTTGACCCCAAGCATGAATTTTTTGCCGAGGGCATGACTGATAGCATCATCTCCACTCTGTCCAAGGTACCATATGTGCGGGTGATAGCGCGGAGCTCCACGCAGATCTATAAGGGGCGGCCCGTCGACGTGCGCGATGTCGGCCGTGAACAGGGAGTGCGCTACGTGCTCGAGGGCACGGTGAAGGCTGCAGGCGATCATTTGCGCATCACCGCAACCCTAATCGACTGTGAGACCGGACTCCATATCTGGTCACAGAAGCATGACGGCACGCTGACCGACATTTTCGCCTTGCAGGATGAGATTGCGTTTAGCGTGGCCCTGGCGGTGAATGTGGAACTGCTTGAGGGCGATCAGGCGCTGATCCGGGCGGGTGGGCCGCGCAATCTGGAGGCCTGGGAACTCACTATTCAAGCAAGCAAACTGATTTCACACCATGACCGCAGCGTTTTTCCGGCCGCGCGGCGCGCGCTCGACCGCGCCATTGCGCTTGATCCCGGCCATGCCCATGCTTGGACCGCGCTTGCGTGGATGCATTGGCTTGAGGCCTTCTGTGGTTGGAGCCAGGATTCCAAAATTTCGATCGATGCTGCATCTGCTGCTGCTACCAAGGCGCATGAGATAAGCCCGGCCAATCCGGAGCCGTTTCTTGTGTTGGCCATGGCGCAGTTGCAGCGCCGCGATTTCGACGGGGCAGAACAGCACATGGCAACCGCGCGCAAACTCGGACCCAATCACGCCATGGTGCCGGCCATCGGCGCCAACGTGTCGATGTTTGCGGGACGCCCGGAAGAAGCGCTGCGCCAGAGCCGCATGGCCATGAAACTCTGCCCGATCTATCCGCCATGGTATGCTGGCGATGTGGCCCAAGCCAATCTGCAGCTCGGCCGCCTGCATGATGCCATCGAATGGTCGCACGCCGCAATTAAGCGCGGCGCTGGTTTCATTCATGCCTATCTGTTTCTGATCGTGGCTTACCATGAGCAGGGTAAACCCGTCGAGGCTCTGGCCGCCGCCGAAGCCGCACTGAAGGTGGACCCGATGTTTTCCTCCAACGCCTGGGTCGATGCGCAGCCCTTCGAGGACCGACAAATGAACCAGCGTTTCCTTGCCGCACTTGAGGCAGCCGGGATGCCTTAATGAAAGCATGGACCGGTAGGCTTCAGACCCGATTTACCCTTAGTGCCGGGACAGATCGGGACAGATGATTCCGCTGGTCACTTTGGGTGGATTCGCCCACTTGTAATCAATTCCCCGCAATTCCTTGATGACTGCTCTGGGTCAACAGGAGACCAAGTGTAACACTCAGGGCATGTCGGCTCTGCTTCTGCAAGCAGACCAATTGTCCGAAAATGCGGGCATTGTTGATTGAAAGTCCGCTCCTCACTACAAGCAGGCAACTATTGGCAATAATGCCGGGAGCGTGCAGTATCCTTCAAACGGCCTTTGTTTGCGACAGGACATAAGCGCGATGAGCCAATTTGGTAGCGAACCCGTTCGTGATCCCGCGGGCCTCGGCTTCGACAAGGCGCGGCTGGCTCGACTGAAGCAGTGGATGCAGCGCTATGCCGACAGTGGGCGCTGGCCGGGCGGTGCGGTGCTCATCGCGCGCCATGGGGAGCTCGCCTATTTCGACTGTGCCGGATACGCCGATATCGACGCCAGGCGGCCTTGGCAGCGCGACCTCATCGCCCGCATCTATTCAATGACCAAACCTGTTACCGCCGTCGCGCTGTTGATGTTGTACGAAGAGGCACGTGTGCATCTCGACGACCCGGTTGAGGCATACCTGCCGGAATTCAAGGATGTGCAATTGCTGGCGCCAGGCGCAACGTCGCTCGACCAAACGGTGCCCGTCAAGACGAAGATGACGATCCACCATCTGCTGACCCACAGATGTGGCCTGAGCCTTTTCGCGAACCCCCGGCTGCTCGGTGAAGCCTATGCCAAGGAAACTCTCGGTCTCGCCCTTGCCTACGGTGGACTGGACAAGATGGTGCGCCGGATCGCCGAGCTGCCACTGGAATGGGAGCCGGGCACGAGATGGCAATATAGCGCCGGGTCCGATGTCATTGGCCGCATCGTGGAAGTCGTTTCCGGAATGACGCTCGACAAGTACTTCGCGACGCGGATTTTCGGGCCCCTGGGCATGACCTACACCGGCTTCTCTGTGCCGGACTCAGGGATGAGCCGCTTCCCGCCACTCTATGAAGCTTCGGCTGGTGGCATGGCACTGTACGAGGCACCGGAGGTTTCGGCGTGGCGGCAGGGCAAGGTTGATACGTTCTGTGGCGGCGGCGGGCTGGTCGGAACCATCGACGATTATTGGCGGTTCGCCGAAATGCTGCGGGCCGGAGGTGAACTCGACGGCGAGCGCATCCTCAGTCCCCGCACTTTGAAACTGGCGGCGGGCAATCACCTGCCGGGCGATCTTGCCTCGTTGGCGACCGATGTCTGGGCCGAGACCCAGTTTGACGGCGTGGGATTCGGATTGCTGGGCTCCGTCGTCCTCGATCCGGCCAAGGCACAAATTTCGGCGCAAGTGGGCGACTATGGCTGGGGCGGGGCAGCAGGCACCTTCTTCTGGGTGAGCCCGGTCGACGACATGGTTGTCATTCTCTTCACGCAACTACTGCCTTCGAGCGCCATTCCGGTACGCAAAGAGTTGCGCGCACTCGTCCACGGTGCGTTGACAGGGGCCTGAGACTCGTCAACAGGAACTGCGCGAAACAACCTTGCGCTACTGCCGGAACTGAACGCCTTGCCTCAGAGTGGGGTAGTCCAATGGCCTTGAAACTCTCCGGTATCCTCTGCGGCATCGTATCGCCGATAGGAGGCTTTGCTCGACAACTTTCAAAGTACCGGCGCTAGACCCCAACACGGTTAAGCCAGAGACCCGCTACAACTAATTCTATCCACCCCCGTTCGGCGGGCCATGTAAGACAAGTGAATTGCGAACGCACCGCTTCACGGCAGGCTTATTGCAGTTGGCGTCAATCCAACCATTTTCCCAGCTGGTGTATGGTTGGCCCAACGGAAAGTTTGTTCACAGCCGCTTGACCGAACCTGAGGCAAATCGTAGCCTTCAACCATTATCGGCAGCGGGCGGCTGATCGGTGGTCGTCATAGGGGCGCAAAATGGGCCGCTTATCGCGATCGAGACTAAAGCACGCATGCGTTGAAAGGCTGTGGGGGATACATGATCAAGGCAATCCCGACCCGGGGGCGTGGCCCAGAGAACAGGGCACAGCGGTTTCTTGACAGGACTGTCCTTGTCAGTGGTGGAGCTGGCGGCATGGGCCGCGCCGCTTCCCTGATGTTTGCAGCTGAAGGCGCCAAGGTTGGAATTTTGGACATAGCCGAGAAGGATGGCCTCGAAACCGAGCATCTCATCCGGGAGGCGGGCGGGACCGCAGTATTCGTAAAGGCCGACGCGTCGAATGCGAGCGAAGTCGCTTCGGCGATAGCAAAGGTGAACCAGCAATTTGGCCCGATCAATGTCCTGTTCAACCATGCCGGAACCATTTCCGTAAAGGCGTTTCACCTGACAACAGAAGCGGAGTATGACCATCTCATGGACATCAACGTCAGGTCCGCATTCCTGGTCTGCAAAGCGGTTGTTGCGCAGATGCTTGAAAATGGCGGCGGCTCTATCGTCATTACATCTTCAAACGGCGGAGAGATGGGATTCGCGCTTGAGTCAGTCTATTGCATGACCAAGGGTGCAGTCCTCCAGCTTGCGCGCTCAATCTCTACCGAATACCGCAGCCGGAACATACGCTGCAACGCGATTTGCCCCGGGTTCGTCAAGACCGCCCATGGATTGCGCGAGATCAAAGAGCTCGATGGGATGGGCCAAAAGTGGGACAACGCGGATCTTGTTGCCGCACAGGTACGGATTTGCGAACCGGAGGAAGCCGCGGCTGCTGCGCTTTTTCTCGCGTCCGATGACGCGAGCTTTATCAGTGGCGCGGCGCTTTATGTCGATAATGGCTGGTTTGCAAAGGGATAATGCGCAATCAAGCGCAATTTCGGGGAGGGGAACGACATGTCTAAATTGCCGATGGATGCTGAAGACAGGATAATTTTGGAATTTGGCTACAAGCCGCAATTCAAGCGGGTCTTGGGGCTGTTTGCCGACTTCTCGCTCGGTTACTCATACATGAGCCCATTGGCCGGTTTCTATGCCCTGTTCGCCTTCGCATTGACCACCGCTGGCCCTGCCTATTTTTGGACGGTTCCGGTAATTCTTTTTGGCCAGGTACTGGTGGCATTGGTTTTCGCCGAGGCGGCTTCCCAATATCCAATCGCTGGCGGGGTTTATCAATGGGCCCGCCACCTTGTTGGCGCCCGCTGGGGATTCTTGACAGCTTTCATGTATTTGCTGGCTCTACTGGCGACTAACGCGGGGCTGGCCTACGGCGGCGCGCCGTATCTGGCGGCCCTATTTGGATATGAGGCAGGCCCCGGCACAAATGCTGCAGGCGCCGTTGCAATGATACTCATTGCGGCTTTGATTAATTTTTCGGGGACCAAAATACTGGCGAAGGGCGTCGAAGCCGGTGTTTGGGCCGGTTTAATAGGATTTTTGTTCGCGGGGGTATACCTGTTGCTTTTCGGACGGGTCCAACCGCTTAGCGTCCTGTTTGACAACTTTGGCGCCGGTGCAAGCAATTATACGTCAGCACTCTTTTCAGCATGCCTACTCGGCATATGGATTATCTTCGGTTTTGAGGCTTGTGGTGATCTCGGCGAGGAAGTGCAGGAGGCAAGCCACAAGATTCCACGGGCTATGATGTTGACCATGCTGGCAGGCGGTGCCAGCACCTTGATCATCGCACTAGGGATGACATTGGCGGTGCCCGATATGGCAGGCGCGGTGGGCGGTACCGTAGCAAATCCTGCTGAAGCAGTGTTGTTGAACAACTTCGGTCCGATTGGAGCAAAGCTTGGTATCATAACGTTGATTGTCATTGTTGTGAGTGCTGCAGCTTCAATCATGGCCTCAACCAGCAGACTCATTTTCTCCATGGCTCGCGACAAATTGATTTTTGGTCACGAAATACTCTCGAACATTGATGAGCGTCGGGGGCTTCCCAATGGGGCAATTCTGGCAGCGACCATTGTTCCCTGCCTGATCATCATGATCGGGATTCTCTCCACCAATGCCATTACGCAAGTGATCAGTTTTGCCACGGCAGGCATTTACACGTCGTTTCATATGGTGACCGGCGGAGCACTTTATGCGCGGCTCAAGGGATGGAAACCAGGCGGCCACTTCAAGCTCGGTAACTGGGGGATGCTGGTGAATGTCCTGGCCTTGGCCTTTGGCATATTCATGACGATTAACCTGGTCTGGCCGCGCACGCCCGACGCGCCCTGGTATTTGAACTATATCAACCTTCTCTCAGTGCTTCTGATATTTGTTCTCGGGCTGGCCCAGTTGGGAAATGTGAAGAAGGCCACCAAAACGGCAACGTAGTGGTTTGAAAATGAAATAGTTAAGCGATCTTTTCCTGACATCGACCGAATGGGACCCTCGAAGAACAGGGTCCCATTTCTTTGTAAATGCAACAGACCGGCCGTGCCGGCCTTGGACCGGGCAGTGACCGCAATGGTCCGGTCAACTACAAGATGGCAGCATAGACTCGTCTGGCGGGTCATCCGTAAGGCAAGCGATGTCCGGAACGGGTCAACAGGAGACCAAGTGCAATCATCAACCCATGTCGGCTTGGCCTCCATAAGCAGACCAATTCTCGGAGAAAGCCGACATCACAGGCGCTATGTCTGGTCTACCGAGCTGAGCGGACATATTGCAAAACGACCGTGAGGTCGGCTTCGGGCCACGAGCTGAAGTGAGAAGGCAGCCAGATGAGCCAGAGCCTCCATTCAATCAGGCCGCAAGAAGTCCATATTTTTCTGACGACGGACATGCTTCAGTATCAGGTTGGAAATTTCAATCTGGTGAAAACTAACTGGGTCGGCGGCATTTTTTCCGACTGGCGGCCGTGAGTGCGAATAGCCCCTTACGAAATCCTTCGTGAAAAGCTATAGTCCATCAGCAAATCTGTCTCGCAAGATTGTCGATATTACAGGAAGATTATTAAATTAAAGGCGAAGTCGAAAATGACCGGAACTGCGAGCGGGTGAGCAAACAAATCATGGGCTTTATTAACGGGCGCGAGGCTTCTTGATGAAAGCCTTGTCGCGTGCAACGCTGTCGCAGTTGCCAGGCCACGTGCAAAAGCCGACGCATGACCCTTCGAAACTTGAGACTGGCATTGTGCATTTGGGTCTTGGCGCGTTTCACCGTGCACATCAGGCGGTTTACACGGATGAGGTGATTCAATCCGGCGATTTGCGCTGGGGTATAGTGGGGGCAAGCCTG
>JANNUW010000384.1:0-4379 GCA_031414095.1 Hyphomicrobium sp.
TTCAACCGGTACGATGCGTTTGCGGGCCGTGCCGCGATGCTCCATGCGCGAAACAATTTCCTGGCCGACGTAGCAGCCCTTGGTGAACGACACGCCGTGAAGCTGATCAAACAGGGCTTCGTGAGGGAAGGCATCGCCGAAGGTGTAATCCCTGCCGCCCTCGGGAACGCCAAGCGCGATGCGGTGGGCATGGTAGGCGTCCGGCGTTGAATGGACGCCATTCGTGCAGCTCATGTCGCCGGCCACAAACTGCCGCTTGCCGATGCCGCGCAGACCCAAGGCAGGCAGCCGGGGATCGGCATAACCAACCAGGCAAATGAAGCACGGATCATGGCCCCACATGGCGAGCACATTGAGCCGTTCGCTCTCGTCGCGAATGTCTACTTTGGCTCTCAACTTATAAAGCGTCAGCCGCTTGACGAGGGCTGGCGCCTGATCTCTGGCCACATCGAGCCAGAACGCATTGGGCGCGTCTTGCCCACTCAGACCCTTGGGTTGCCGCGAGACGATAAAATCAAACAGCACTTTGCCTTGCGGCGACAGCAGGCCCGCAAACAGCGCGTCCTGCCCATTCAGCGCGTCCATATCGTTGGTGAGGATGCCTTGCAGGAGCTTGGCGGCGTCGGGGCCTGATACCGAAACCACGCCGCGATCTTCAAGACAGGTGACCGCGGCACGCTCGCTCAACACTGTCACTGGTTTTAAGCGACGCGCGGAAGTGAGCGCGCGCCCTTTGCAATCGCGGTGGCCGCCTTGAAGCCCGCAGGCTTCACGCACGCCCACTCGGCCACGGCTTCGATGTCGTAGAAGCGGCACGCTTCCATCAGCATCCGGCACTCGGTCCAGATATCGCCGTCGACCATGGGCATGAAAAGATCGTGGACGTTGTCGATGCCGAGGTAGCAACGCACCCCCGCTTTACGCAGCCGCTCGTAGGGCGCGATCGAATTGTGCAATGGCCCAGACATAGGCAACTGCTTCATCGAAAGCGCGGCCGACGGGCAGATGATGATGCCGAGGTCAGCCTCCAAGATCAGCTCGATGATGCGGTCTTGTTCACGTTCGTCCTTGGCTGCGAGCGAAATTGCGTGCACCCCGAAGACGCGGCCTTGCATGCCGTGCTCGATGGTCTTGCGGGCGAGCAGTTCGGTCTCGTTCTCGAGCGGGTTGTTTTCCTGGTCGATGTGCACATCGACTGGCTTGCCGAGTTTCTTGGCAAGCTGCAGGACCACGTCGAGGTGCTTTTCGGGCGTCGGCCGGTCGCGCGAGGGCAGCCCGCCGCAGTAGTCGGCCAATTCGCAGGCTTCGGCGTATTGCGCAAACGAGGCCGGATCGAGCACGCCCTGCAGCGGCTGCACGCCGACTTCGAATTTGATGCGGTCGGCGTAGCGCTTCTTAACTTCGAGCGCGGCCTTTATCGGTAGCAGGCCAACCGTGCTGTCGGCATCGACCATGGTCCGGCAGTACGTGACGCCCTGGGCGATCATGGCTTCGACACCACGCCCGATGCGCTCGATCAGATCGTCGTAGGTATAATTCTCCTTGAGGTACTTATAGAGCTCCCACTTCTTCTGCATGTCGACTTGAGAGAGCCGCAGATTTTCAGTGGTGATTAGATAGGCCTTGTCGAAATGAGCGTGATGGTTGGCCAGCCCGCCCATGCGCTCGGCCGCTTGCAGGAAGTGCAGGCGCAGGTTCCACGGCTCGCTGTCGTCGGCGAGCTTATAGCGGTAGGTGCCCCGCTCGCTGTCGACGATAATCTGTTCGAGGGTTGCGATGCCGACGTCGCAGTCGGTGATCAAAGGAATGCCATTTTCAACCGACAGCTTGCGGATCAGCTTGGCGTCCGAACTCTCGTCATAGTCCTCGTCGCCGGTCAGAACGTTGATGACGAGGTCGAAGCGGTTGGCCTTGAGGAACGACAGAATGTTGGGTGAGCGGCTGTCGGTGATCTTGTGGATCTCGGTGCTCTTGACGCCGTTGGCTTCGAGAAAGCGGTGCGTGCCGGGCGTTGCGTAGAGATCGACGTCGAGCGTCATGATTCGGCGGATGGCAGGCAGCATCCGCTTTTTGTCGCTGGCCTCGCCGGCGCTGATAAGCAGGGTCTTTCGGCGCTGCCGGCCGAGCAGCTTCAGGTTGAAGGCCAGCAGTTCCAGCGATATCGCGGTGCCCATGATCTGACCTCTTTTATGGCGCGACATGATCGTCGCTAGAGTGGTCTCACGCGTTGGCGCGCAAGAGTGAGAAAGGCTCTGCTCCAACCTCATCGGTCGGCAAGAGCGGCTCTCGGGTCAGGAGATAGACTTAGCGGAGTCGCCAAGGCCGATCCAGCCTGTTCGTGTCGTTTTAGCGCAACATCCACAGCCGCGCCCTGTGACGCCGGGTCCGGTTCCAGGCGCGGCCCTCAGGCAATATGAGGAAGAAGAGAGCACTTCAAGGGCGGCCCGCGCCCCAAACTGGCACGGGGTTTGCTAAACTTTCGAAAATCGACCCTACACTGTCCCAGGACGCGCCAGATGTCAGACTTTGCCACTCAAAGCCGCCCAGGACGCGCCGCCACGGTGCTCGATTTTGCACGCTTCGTGGCGATGGGGACACTTGCAGCGGCCACGATAATTATGGCCGTCTGCGCGCTTTACTTGGCCAAATCGGCGCTCGGGATCAACATTTTTCCCGGTCATTCGCCCTTGCTGCACGCCGCGTTCTATCCGTTCGTCCGCGGCTGAGACCGTGGACCAAAAAAACGGCCCCTCTCATCGGGGCCGTTGCTTTTACGCGTTGTCCGTCAGCTCAGTGCTCGATGCGCGACCAGATGCGTTTTTTGCCGAGATAGAGCAGCACCGTCGTGACGAGCAGATATAGCATCACCGACCAGCCGATATCCTTGCGCGTGTTGAGCGAAGGGTCGGCGGCCCACGACAAGAAAGCCGAAACGTCGCGCGCGTACTGGTCCGTCGTCAGCGGGGCGGCGGGCGTCTTGTCCGCGGCCGCGGCGTACGGAACCACGCCATCGGCAAGTGGCGCCATCATCGCGATCTGCTGGCCCGGGAACACCGTGTTGTAACTCATGCCCTCGTTGAGCTTATTGCAAGTATCGGGTTTGCCGTCTTCGCCCGCGGTGATCGAAACGCAGCGCTCGGCATTTTTGGTTTTGTCGGCGGCGTCTGCCTCGCTGGCCGCTATGAGTGCGCCTTTCGCATCCCGCGTATAGGCGGGCGGCTGATCCTTGTAATGTGTCAGCAGCGCGTGAATGTAGTCGGCGCCACCCTCCTGATAGCCGGTGCGCATGTCGTTGAGCATCGACGGTAAATGGCCGAGCCAGCCGCCGTGGTAGCTGACGTTGCGGGCCCTGGCGATGACCGAGAGATCGGGCGGCAGCGCGCCGTTGAAGTTGGCGCGTGCGGCCTTGTCGTTGGCGAACGGTCCCAGAATGCGATCGGACAGCTTGGGGTCACGCGTTACCAGCTTGAAGCCGGTGGTCTTGCCGTCCTTGTCTTTGACAGTCACGGCGCTCTCGCCAGTGTCGGTAGTGTCGCTGATCTTGTTGGGCCAGCCTGCCGCGAGTGCCTTCACAGCCTCTTCGGGGAATTCAGGGCCGCCGGGCTCAGCGAGATTGCGAAACGACAGCCGGTTCAAGCCATGGCAGTTGGCGCAGACGCCCTGATAGACCTGAAAGCCGCGCTGCAGCTGGTCCTTATCGTATTTGCCGTTGAAGCCGGCAAAGCTCCACGGTTCGCGCGCGATGGTGGCGCCGTCTTCCGCGTATCCGGGCGTGGCCAGCAATGCGGCGAGCGGGAGGGCTGCGAGCAGGAACGTGTGGCGCATCGTGATCTGTCTCATGGCTTGTCCCCCTAGCGCTTTTCAGGAGCAGCAACCGCCCCCTTTAGCGCACCCGCGCCCGGGCCCAATACCGGCTCCGAAATCGAACGGGGCAGTGCGTGCGGCGTCTCGATCAGGCCGAGTACCGGCAGAGCGATTAGGAAGTAAGCGAAGTAGCAAAGCGTGAAGAACTGCGACCAGCCGGTATAAGGCGCTTCGGCCGGTTTGGAGCCAAGCCAGCCGAGCGCGACGCAGGTGAACAAAAAAGCCCAGAACGCGATTTTGAACATCGGCCGGTACTTGGCCGAGCGCACGCGGCTGGTGTCGAGCCACGGCACGAACAGTAGGATCAGCACGGCCGCGCCCATAGCGATGACGCCGCCGAGTTTTGAACTGATCGGTCCGATGTCAAAGTCGATGGCGCGCAGGATGGCGTAGAACGGCAGGAAATACCACTCTGGCACGATGTGCGGTGGCGTCACCAGGGGATCGGCCGGAACGTAGTTGTCGGCATGGCCCAGATAGTCGGGCATGAAGAATACGAACCAGGCAAACAGCAT
>JANNUW010000385.1:0-8693 GCA_031414095.1 Hyphomicrobium sp.
AGCGGTTCGTTGAACGCCAAAATCGCAACGAGTGTGCCCAGGAACGGCGCCGTCGAGAAATAAGCACCCGTGCGCCCGCTGCCCAGGTGCCTGAGCGCCAGCACAAAGAAGATCAGACTGACACCATAGCCGACAAAGCCAACCAACAGCGCGGCAGACGTGGTTGGGAGAGCCGGCAGTACGCCTCCGGCATACAGTCCGATAGTCAGATTGATCGGCCCAGCGATTAGCCCTTTTAATTGCACGATTTGCAGCGGATCGGACAACGACACCTTGCGGGTCAGATTGTTGTCGATGCCCCACGCGATGCAGGCGGCTATCACCGCCGCCGGACCGATCAGGCTCTCGGCTGAGGGCTTGCCGCTCCACGATAACACCAAGGCTCCGGCGACGAGCAACGCCATGCCTATCGCGATGCGCCGGTCGAAGTGCTCATGAAAAACGAACCAGGCGATGAGCGCGGTCGCGACACTTTCGAATGTCAGCAACAGCGAAGCCGATGCCGCATCCGTCTGAGTAAGGCCGAACATCAACAGCAGCGGGGCTGCCATACCGCCGGCAAGGATTCCGCCAGCCAGCCAGGGCACATCGCGCCGCGTCAGCGCGGCCTCGCGCTCATGCGCGGACGGGCTCGCAACTGCATTGAACCAGCGCAGTACAGCGACGCCGGCGCCGGCTCCAATGTAGAGTAGCCCCGCGAGTACGAACGGGCTGGTCGAGCCTATCAACGCTTTAGCGAGTGGCGTCGAAATGCCGAATAAGGCGGCCGAGCCAAGTGCGTAGAAGACCGCGCGCTGGTGCATTGAAACCTGTCTTTTTTTATGATGCTGTTGGACCCGCCGTCGTCATTGTCCGCATGGGCTCACAGGACGTTAAGCAAAATGATTGAGCGAAGGCCGAATCGTACAGGCTCGGCTGAAAGCGGGCAACCGGCTAGCAGGCATCAAAACTCGCACGGTCATGTTTGTTTGAAGCCGGTGGAATTTGACGTAAGGAGAAATGGCACACATTCGAGGACACGATGGCAAGCCGGACCTACGGCATCTTACTGGTTACGCTGTCGGCCATATTATGGAGCACGGCCGGTCCGTTTGTCAGGATGGCCCAACTTGAATCGTGGACGCTGATTGCCTGGCGTTCGCTGTTCGCGTTCCTCACGCTTTTCGCGGTCGCCGCTTACGAGCATCGAAAAAATTTGCCGAAGGCTCTGGCTGGGATGGGGCCACCCGGCCTCGTCGCGGTCGCCATCTCGACAGTATCGTCGATCAGTTACATTTTTGCGTTGAACCTGACGACAGTCGCCAACGTCATGATCGTCTACGCGGTCTTGCCCTTCATAGCCGCACTCGTCAGCTATTTTTGGATTGGCGAACGCGTGACGCTGCGTCTGCTCGGAGCAGGTGTCGTCGCGTTTGCCGGCATCTCGATCATGGCCGGTGCTGCGGCGTCACCTGAAGATATTCTGGGCATCATCGCGGCGTTTATCATGACTGCGACATTCGCCTCGCAGATCGTGCACACCAAGGTTCACCCCAATCTCGATCTGAACTTGGCGATGGCGCTTGCCGCTGGCGTGTGCGGCCTTGTTGCGTTGCCATTCATGGAGCCGGGCATTCCGCCCCCGTCTGCACTGTTGGCCTGCGCACTTTACGGCGGACTGACATCGGGCATCGCCTACGTTCTAGCGCTGAACGGCGGGCGCTATATTACAGCGGGCGAATCCGGGTTCATCCAAATGCTGGACGTCGTACTGGGGCCGCTTCTCGTCTGGTTCTTCTTCAACGAACAGCCTGGCGCAACAGTGCTGGTAGGCGGCGTCATCGTGTTCACGGCTGTGGTCTGGTATCTTTGGATCGAGCAAGCCCGCCAACAGCAAACGCGCGTTCCGGCCGGCTCCGCGTAGCGGAGTCAGAACGCGCCAAGCAAAGACAGCGCCGCGCACGTGTTAAGCTTCGCCGTACTCAGCCCCCAGCTGCTCCATCAACCCGCGGAATTCGGGGAAGCTCGTAGCGATCATGGCGGTGTCGTCGACGATGACGCTGTCTTCGCTAGCGAGACCCATCGTCAAAAAGGCCATGGCGATGCGGTGATCGAGGTGCGTCGCGACCGTCCCGCCGCCCCGCACTTTGCCATTGCCGTGCACGATGAGCGTATCGCCGTCGATGGTCGCGTTGACGCCGTTGGCCGCGAGCCCGGCTGCTGTCGCCGCCAGCCGGTCGCTCTCTTTGACCTTGAGTTCGGCAAGGCCGTCCATACGCGTATCGCCGATGGCAAAGCCCGCGAGCGCGGCAAGCATCGGGTACTCGTCGATCATCGACGGCGCGCGGTGGGCCGGCACGTGCACACCTTTCAGATTTGAGGCGCGGGCGCGGATATCGGCGATCGGCTCGCCGCCCTCGTCGCGCAGGTTGAGCAACGCCACGCCGGCGCCCATCTCCTGCAGCGTCGTGTAAAATCCGATGCGCGTCTCATTGACGAGAACGCCTTTCACCGTGACGTCCGAGCCCGGCACCAGCACAGCGGCCGCAATCAAGAAAGCCGCTGAGCTGGGATCGCCGGGCACCGTCACGTCGCGGCCTTCGAGCTCGGCAGGACCGCCGACCGTAATGCGGGTCAACCCGTCCTTGGCAAGAGTGTGCACCTTGGCGCCGAAGTAGTTCAGCATGCGCTCGGTATGATCGCGCGTCGCTTCCTTCTCGATGACAGTGGTTTCGCCGGCCGCCATCAGCCCGGCGATCAGGATGGCGCTCTTGACCTGTGCGGACGGCACCGGCAGCACGTACTCGATCGGGATGAGGCTCGATGTGCCGCGCAAGGTGAGCGGCAGCGTCTCTTTGGCTTCGAGCGTCGCAAGGCCCATCTGACGCAGAGGCGTGAGAACGCGGCTCATGGGGCGGCGCGACAAAGAAGCGTCCCCGGTCATGCGCACGGATATATCGTGGCCGGCGATAACGCCCATCATCAAGCGCGTGCCGGTGCCCGAGTTGCCAAGGTCGATGTCGCCGTCAGGTTGGATCAGCCCACCCGTGCCGCGGCCTTTAACCTCCCAAACGGCGCCGTTTTTGGCCGCCGCCGCGCCCATGGCCGAGACCGCCTTGGCCGTATTGATCACGTCGCCGGCTTCCAGAAGCCCGCTGATGCGCGTCGTTCCGGTCGCGAGAGCGCCAAACATCAACGCCCGGTGCGAAATCGATTTGTCGCCGGGCACACGCACAGTTCCGTTAAGCGGGCGCGCCTTCAAAGCCGCCAACGGCCGGGACTGCGTGTCGGTAGGGTGAGACATATGAAGCAGCCGCCGCGGGTTTTGCCGTTCCGGCGCCTTGGGGGCAAGGCGGCCGTTTACGGACCTGGATTGAGCGCGCATAGAGAACACGCGCCTTGTGCGTGTCAACGAGACACCTTTTGCCGGCATGACGGCAAGGCGCCACGGCCGCACTTGGCCCCTCTAATGCCTTTGACAACCGGGGGCCGCTTGTGGCAGTTGCAGACGCTTCATTCAATCAGTGAGATCAAACCCATGGCCACCAAGCAAGCGCGCGGGACGAAGCGCACCTGCCAGAGCGACGAGTGCGGGGCCCGCTTCTACGACCTCAGCCGCGAGCCGATTGCCTGCCCGATCTGCGGCTCCATCTACGAATTAGCCTCCTCGCCCGCCGCCTTGCAGGCTTTGGCTGACGAAAAGAATTCACGCGGCCGCGCCAAGAAGCCCGAGTTCGTGGTCGAAAAGCGCAAGGTCGACGATCCCGAGGCAATTGTCAGCGAAGATGCGCTCGACAACGTCGAGGAAGAGGCCGAGACCGTCGTCGCCGACGATGAAACCTTCCTCGAGGAAGAGGAAGAAGGTGGCGATCTGGCCAACGTCATCGGCGGACCGGTGGTCGAGGGCGAAGAAGAGGTCTGAAGATTCCGGTCTGCATCGGGCTTTGATCGTGGATCAGCCGCGGCCCTTTTAACTTGGGGCTTGCGGATTGAAAACGATCGGCCTAATGAGGCCGCTTCCCGCGCCCGGCGCTTCGCCGCGCCG
This sequence comes from Hyphomicrobium sp., assembly GCA_031414095.1. Lineage (GTDB taxonomy): Bacteria > Pseudomonadota > Alphaproteobacteria > Rhizobiales > Hyphomicrobiaceae > JANNFX01. Next base: position 4,025 of record JANNUW010000385.1, read on the forward strand.
GCACGGGAAATCCCATGGTTCGGGGCCATAGCTCAGCTGGGAGAGCGCTTGCATGGCATGCAAGAGGTCAGCGGTTCGATCCCGCTTGGCTCCACCAATATTTCTAATCCCGCGGCTCCGTGCAGCGTGCATGCTTCCCTCTCATGGGGGCGTGGGCTTGGCTTTACGCCGCATTTTTGACAGGCCGGGACGATGGCACCGCCGCTTCTGACCCTCAAAGACATTCACCTGACGTTCGGCGGCCATCCGCTGCTCGAAGGCGCCGACATTTCGGTTGAGCCGGGCGACCGGATTTGCCTCGTCGGCCGTAACGGTTCGGGCAAGTCTACCTTGCTGCGCATTGCAGCGGGCCTCGTTGAACCCGATTCCGGCGAGCGCTTCGCCCATCCGAACGCCTCGATCCGCTATTTGCCGCAGGAGCCCGACTTTGACGGCTACACGGACGCCATGTCCTACGTGGAAGACGGACTGGGCCCGCTACAAGACCCTTACACCGCGCGTCTGCTATTGGGCGAACTGGGGCTGACCGGCGAGGAAGATCCGCACACTCTATCGGGCGGCGAAGCCCGCCGCTTGGCTATCGCGCGCGTTCTCGCGGCCGAACCTGATGTCATCCTGCTCGACGAGCCGACGAACCATCTCGATCTGCCGGCCATCGAATGGCTTGAAAAACAATTGCGCCAGTCACGCGCGGCCCTCGTTCTCATCAGCCATGACCGGCGCTTTCTCGAGGCCCTGTCGCGCTCCACGGTTTGGATCGATCGCGGCACCGCGCGGCGTATGGACGGCAACTTCTCAGGATTCGAAGACTGGCGTGACGGCGTCTTGGAAAATGAAGAGGCCGAACGCCATAAACTCGACCGCAAGATCGTGCGCGAGAACGACTGGATGCACGGCGGCGTCACCGGGCGGCGCAAACGCAACGTCCGCCGGGTGCGCGAACTGAAGGCGATGCGCGCCAGCGTGCGCGATCAACGGCAGGTTCAGGGCAATGTGCGGCTATCGGCGGCCGACGGCGGTCAATCGAGCCGGCTGATCGTCGAGACAGTCAACATCTCCAAAAGCTATGGCGAAACGGCCATTGTGAAAGATTTCTCAGCGCGCATCTTGCGCGGCGACCGCATCGGCATCGTCGGACCCAATGGCGCTGGAAAGACCACATTATTGAAAATGCTGACGGGGTCGCTCGAACCCGATGCCGGCACCATCAAGCTCGGGCAGAGCATCGACCTCGTAACGCTCGATCAGCGCCGCGACGAACTGCATCCCGATTGGACGTTGGCCCAAGCCCTGACCGGAGGCCGCGGCGATCAGGTTGTGATCAACGGCAAGCCGCGGCACGTCGCCAGTTACATGAAAGACTTCCTGTTCACGCCCGAACAGGTGCGCTCGCCGTTGCGCGTGCTGTCGGGCGGTGAGCGTGGCCGGCTGATGCTGGCCCGCGCCTTGGCCAAGCCCTCGAACGTCCTGGTGCTCGACGAGCCGACCAACGATCTCGATCTCGAAACGCTTGATCTGCTGCAGGAATTGCTGGCGGATTATCCAGGCACCGTCATCCTCGTCAGCCATGACCGCGACTTTCTCGACCGAGTCGTGACCAGCGTCATCGCGGCCGAAGGCGCCGGTCAATGGGCCGAATATGCGGGCGGCTATTCCGACATGATCGCGCAGCGCCGTGGGCTGGATCTCAGCAAGGCCGCGCAGACCATCAACGATAGAACAGCCGGCTCGCAGACGCCGGCCGCTCCACAGGCAGCAAGCGCGCAAAAGCGCAAACTCACTTTCAAGGACAAGCACGCGCTCGAAACGCTGCCCGCGACTATGGCGCAATTGCAGTCCGACATCGCGAAGCTGCAGGGCAAGCTTGGCGACCCCGCATTTTATGCGGCGAACGCCAAGGCCTTCGCCGAGACGACTGCGAAGCTCGGTGCCACCGAGGCGGCGCTTGCCGCCGCTGAAGAACGGTGGCTAGAACTTGAATTGGTCCGCGAAGCCATCGGCGCATGATCATGTTCAAGGTCAGGAGATCGTAGACGATGAGCGTTCTTGTCGAGGCTGAAAACCTGCACAAGACATTCGGCGGCATTGCCGCTGTGAAAGGCATTTCGCTCAGCGTAAAAAAAGGCGAAGTGCTCGGATTTCTCGGACCCAATGGCGCCGGCAAATCGACGACCATGAAGATGCTGTCGGGTTTTCTCGAACCAACCACCGGCCGTGCCTCGATCTGCGGACACGACGTAAAAGACGCCTCCAAACTCGCCAAAGCGAGCCTCGGCTATCTGCCCGAAGGCGCGCCTGCCTACAGCGAAATGACACCGCGCACGTTCCTCAACTTCATCGCGCAAGTCCGCGGCTATTCGGGCAATGAAATAACGGCGCGCATCGCGGCTGCTGCCGGGAAGGCCGCGCTCGAGGGCGTACTCGATCAGCGCATCGAGACACTGTCCAAAGGCTTCAAGCGCCGCGTCGGCATCGCGCAGGCCATCTTACATAATCCGCCGGTTCTCATTCTCGACGAGCCGACCGACGGGCTCGATCCCAACCAGAAATTCCATATCCGCAAACTCATCCGCGACATGGCGGCCGAAAAAGCCATCATCGTCTCGACGCATATTCTGGAAGAAGTCGAGGCCGTCTGCACGCGCGCCGTCGTCATTGCGCGGGGACGCATCGTGGCCGACGGCACGGCTGAAGATCTGATGCGCCGTGTGCCGTACCACGGGGCGGTCGTCGTCAAGGTTGCGAGCGCCAAGGCGGATGCTGCCAAAGCCGCGCTTTCGAATTTAAAAAACGTCACCAAGATCGAATTCATGAGCAAGTCTGGCAGCGTCACGCAGTTGCGCGCCTTTGCTGAGAAGGGCGCAGCCATCGCGGCCGATGTCGCGGCACAGCTCGCCGCCAAGTCGATCGCTGTCGACGAACTTTATGTCGAGCGCGGCAAACTCGACGATGTGTTCCGGCAGATCACCGAACAGGCCGGAGACTGATGGCCATGCGAGAAACGCTGCAAAAAATCTGGATTATCGCCAAGCGCGAATTCGCCGGCTACTTCGCGACGCCCTTAGCGGCTGTGTTCATCACGATCTTTGTCGCCATGACAGGCGCGCTCGCGTTCTACATCGGCAACTTCTTCGAACGCGGCCAAGCCGACCTCTATCCGTTCTTTGCCTATCACCCATGGCTTTATCTGTTCCTGGTGCCGGCAATCTCGATGCGGCTATGGGCCGAGGAACGCAAGAGCGGCACCATCGAACTGTTGATGACGCTGCCGATCTCGCCGCTGGAAGCGGTCGCCGGTAAGTTCCTCGCGGCCTGGGCCTTCATCGGCCTCGCCCTGGCGCTGACGCTGCCTATGTGGCTGACGGCGAACTATCTGGGCGATCCCGACAACGGCGTCATTGTTGCGAGCTATCTCGGCAGCTTCCTGATGGCGGGCGCGTTCCTTGCCATCGGTGCGTTCATTTCGGCACTGACGAAGAACCAAGTCATCGCCTTCATTCTGTCAGCCACGGTTTGCTTCCTGTTTGTTCTAAGCGGCATGGAACTGGTGCAAAAATCGCTGCGCGGCTGGCTACCAGAATTCGTGGTCACGGCTTTCGCGTCGATGAGCTTCCTATCGCATTTTGAGCAGATAACGCGCGGCGTGCTCAGCCTGCATTCGCTCGTGTTTTTCGTCTCGCTGATCGCGTTTTTCCTGTTCGCCAACGTGATCGCCCTCGACCAGAAAAAAGCAGCCTAGAGTTTTCATCCCATGCGCCAAACCCTCACATCACTCGTGCCGACGGCGCTTCTGCCATTCTGGAACCGCATCGTCGGGCGCGCCGAAAACTTGAACCGCGCTTCGCTGGCATGGGGCGGCCTCGCACTGGCGGCCGTGATCCTGCTGTCCGTCAATCTCATCGCCTCAACTGCGCTACGCGGCTGGAAAGGCGATCTCACACAGGACCACTTGTTCACCATTTCGCAGGGCACGCGGCAAATCCTGCGCTCGATAGACGAGCCGATCGAAGCCAAGGTCTACTTTTCCAAAAAGCTTGGACAGGTGGCGAGCGACTACCAGCTTTATTTCGAACGCGTGCGCGCGCTGCTCGAGCAATATCGCGACATCTCCGGCGGCAAGTTCCGCGTGACATTCATCGACCCGGAAGCCTTTTCCGACGAGGAGGACCGCGCCGTTGCCTCCGGCATTAAAGGTTTGTCGTTGGGTGCGGATGGTCAAACCGGCTATTTCGGTATGGCCGCCACCAATGCGACCGATAGCCAACAGGTCATTGCGCTATTCCAGCCAGAGCGCGAAGGTTTCCTCGAATACGACGTCTCAAAGCTGATCTACGTACTCGCCAATCCCAAAAAGCGCGTCGTTGGCCTTATCACGTCGCTGCCGATCGATGGCGGCATGTCGCCGGCCAACATGATGGCGGGACAGGAATCAAAGCCGACACCGGCGTGGCTGATCATGGGTCAGATCCGCGAGTTCTTCGATGTGAAGATAATCGATCAGGCGGCAAGTAAAATCCCTGACGGCATCGACGTGTTGATGGTCGCACAACCGACCGGCATGAAGCCGCAGACGGCGTATGCCATCGATCAGTTCGCCTTGAAGGGCGGCAAGGTGCTGGTATTCATTGATCCCGTCGCTGAAGCTGCGCAGCTCGCAATCATATCGCAA
>JANNUW010000386.1:0-12739 GCA_031414095.1 Hyphomicrobium sp.
TGATCTATGGCGCGCACCTGCCCTACTTCCCGCTGTGGCTCAACGGCCGTTCGCTCAGCGCATCTGAAATTTCGATCATCGTTGCGACGCCGTTTTTTCTGCGGCTCATCCTGACGCCGTTGCTGGCGCTCGTCGCCGATCGTCGCCTGGCGCATCGGAGCATGATCGTGGCGTTGGCCTGGGCCGCGCTGGGGCTGGCGTTGATCCTCAGCCAAGCGCGCGGCTTCTGGCCGATCTTCATGCTGGCGTTGCCATTCGCCATTGCCGTCACCTCGATCATGCCGCTGACGGAAACGCTCGCGGTCACGCGGGTACGCGCCGAAGGTCTCGATTACGGCCGCGTGCGGTTATGGGGCTCGCTGACGTTCGTCATCATGGGGTTGGCGGGCGGCGCGCTGGTCGAGCGGTATGGGGGCGGCATCGGCGTGTGGCTGCTGGTCTTCGGCGCGGCTTTGACGACGCTAGCCGCGCACAAGTTGCCCGAACTGAACGGTTTGCCCGTGCGGTCGCCAGCGCTGCCAGGTGCGGGAGCGGCGCTGTCGCGTGCCGACGTGCTCGCACTCGTCAGCAATCGGCTATTTCTGATCTTTCTGCTGAGCGTCGGATGCAGCCAGGCGTCGCATGCCACGTTTTATACGTTCGGCGCACTGCACTGGCAGGCGTTGGGCATCTCAAGTTTCGCGATTGGCGTGATGTGGGCCGTCGCCGTGCTCGCCGAAGTGGCGCTGTTCGCGTGGTCGGCTCATGTGCTCGCGCGCTTTGGCCCGGTGGATCTCTTGATCGCCGGCGCCGCTGCGGCGGCCGTGCGCTGGGGCGTGATGTGTTTCGATCCACCGTTCGTCGTGCTGCTGCCGCTCCAGCTTCTCCATGCGCTGACCTATGGCGCGACGCATCTTGCAGCCATTCATTTCATCGCCCGCGCCGTTCCCGAGGCGGCGGCCGGCACGGCGCAGGCACTTTATGCAAGTGTCGCCGCGGGCGTCATTATGGGCGGCGCGACGCTGGCATCTGGCCCGCTGTTCACTGCGTACGGCGGCGGCGCTTACATTTTACCAACAGTGCTGAGTCTCGTCGGACTGGCTGCTGCACTCATCCTCGCGCAGCGATGGGACGGCGGGCGGATAGGCGCGCGCGCGCCTGAAATCATCCCCACAACTCCGGTGCCGGGGGCTTGATCCATCCATCGCGGATGTCGAGACCGTGCGGACGGTCGCGTGCCAGCAGCAACGGACCGTCGAGGTCGGCCCAGTCAGCCGCTTGCGCGAGGATGACAGCGGGTGCCATGGCGAGCGACGTCGCCACCATGCAGCCGCACATGACTTTGAGCCCGAGCGCGCGCGCGTGGTGCGTCATGCTCAAAGCCTCCGTGAGGCCGCCAGCCTTATCGAGCTTGATATTGACCGCATTGTATCGGTCGCACTGCCCGGCGAGGTCGCGCAGCGTATGCACGCTTTCGTCGGCGCAAATCGCAACGCTGTGGGGCACCTCGCGTAACGCAGCGTCGGCCCCTGCGGGCAACGGCTGTTCGATCAGCTCGAATCTGGCCGCTGCCGCTGCCGCTAGAAGCGGCGCCAGCATATCTGGCGTCCAGGCCTCATTAGCGTCGGCCACGAGCCGGGCATCGGGACGCGCCTGCCGCACCGCCATCATCCGCTCGGCGTCACCGGCCCCGCCAAGCTTCAATTTTAAGAGCTTCAGATGCGGTATGCTTGAGGCCTTCGCGGCCATCGCGGCTGGATCGCCAAGGCTCAGCGTAAAACAGGTTTCGACCGATGCGACCGAGGCTAGCCCGGCCAAAGTGAAGGCGCGGGTCGACAACCGTTTGGCTTCGAGATCCCACAGCGCGCAGTCGATGGCATTGCGTGCTGCGCCTGCCGGCATCGACGATAGCAGTGCATGGCGATCGTGCGATGGAGCCCATTGCGCGATGGCGCGCAGCACGCTGTCGACGGTCTCGCCGTAACGGGCGTAAGGTACGCATTCGCCCCGGCCCGTGATGCCGCCCGCCGCGATCGAAACAGTGACAACGTGGGCCTCGGTCTTGCGGCCGCGTGCGATGACGAACACCTCTCTCAGAGGCCAGCATTCTGCTTGGGCTGTGACGGTGAGACTTTCTCGCAGTTGCTCTGGAAACATCGCAGCAATCGGGAGATTAAACGGCGCGGCCGCTGGCGTGCGCCAGGAACAGGTAAACGCGGCCGCTGTCGGAGACGAGGTGTGATTCGGCGAGACGGCCGCTGGGGTCGCGGCGCTCGGCATCGGACTTGATTGCTTCGAAATCGGCCAGATAGCGCTCGACCGTTTGCTGCAGTTTGGGATCGGTCCGGTATCGGTGGCTGACATCGTCGAATGCCAAGCGGCCGTCGGCCGAATAGATACTGCGCACCATCACGTTGCGGTGGCCGGAGCGCAAGCGCGACCAGATTGCGGCCGTCGTCGGCGCATCGATGGCGCGCGCGATCACGCCGATATCGAGGTGGTATTCGGCGGCCGGAGCCGGGTGATCGTGTTCGCCATCGTCGTCGAACGATGCCCGCGCGAGAAGCTCGCCCAGCTTCCAGCTGTCGCGTGTGTCCAAGTGAGCAGCTCCGGGCAAAGCCGCGCGGGACGAAGGCGCGGCGGCCGGCGCCGGTTGTGGTGCGCGGGTTGCTGCGAGCTGACGCATGGTGGCCTCGATCGCCGGCGATGGCGCCTGCGGCAGGGGAGCGATTTTGGCGTAGCTCGCGGTCAGCAAATTGGCTCCGACCGGTAATGCAACATCGCGCTGCATGGCGGTGCGGCTCGACAAACTGGAAAGCTGTTCGAGGGCTTTGAGTTGATCCTGCAGTGCGCCGCGCATCTGTTCGGTGCTTTCGCGCGCCGCCAAGGGCATGCGGTCCATCTGTTCTTTGAGGCGGGCCTGCTCGGCGGTGAGTTCCGATGCGGTGCGCGCCGCGCGCTGGCGGACATCCTCCGACCCCTGGTCGAAGCGCTGATTGAGGTCTTGCAGTTGCTGCGTGACAGCGCTCGAGACATTCGAAGCGCGCTTGCGCAGATCTTCCAATGCGCGCTGGCTTTCAGCATCGGTTTCAGAGCGCAATTGATCGAGATCGGCCAGCGCCGCGCGCTTGGTCGCTTCCGTGCCGATGCGCAGCTGTTCGGCGGTGCCGCGGACCCGGTTTTCGACGTCCGACATTGAGCCTTCGATCGACGTCGAATAGCCTTGCACGAAGCGGCCCAGCTCTTCGGCTTTGCCGCTCATCAGATCGAGCGTGTGTGACAGCTCGGCGTGGCGGTTTTGCAGGGTCGAATCGATCTTGTAGTTAGCGGTCTCAAGCGAGTTCGCCGCCTTCATGATCGACTGACCCTGAGTCTCGAAGCGATTGGTGACCGTATTGATTTGGCCCAGCAGATTTTCCGAAACGCTGCGCAACAGTTCCGATTGGCCGGCGAGCCCTTCAATGGCCTTGAGCGACTGGCGCGTAATGTTCTCGCTCGAACGGCGCACGGAATTGATGCCGCGCACGAGATTTTCGTCGAGTTCAAGCGTCTGCTGCGTGACCGTCTCGCTGAAGGTCTTGGCGTGAACTTCGAGCGCGTTCGTCAGGATCGCGGCTTTTTCGTTGACCGCCGTATCGATTGCGAGGGTCGAGCGCATGATCGATTCATCGAACACGCGCAGGCGATCGTTGAAGGCGTGATCGAGCGCGCGGGTGCGTTCGACAAGCTGGTGGTCGAAGGCGTGCGCGCGGTTGGCAAGCGTGCTGTCCAGCGCCCGGCCGTATTCTTCAAAAACGGTCTGGAGATTTTCCGAGCGGCCAGCGAGCTTAGCGTCGAGTTCATGCATGTAGTCTGAAATGGCGGCCTGCAGTTGTTCGCTGCGTGAGCCGAGCGCATCGGCGAGCGCGTGGGTGTAGGTGTCGAGCACACCCTGAATTTCGTCGGTCCGTTGGCCGATGGCGTTGCCGATGGCACCGGTGTACGTTTCCAGCACGACCTGAAGCTCGTCGGTGCGCTGGCCCATGGCATTGCCGATGGCGCCGGAGTAGTTTTCGAGTACGCCCTGCAGATGATCGGTGCGCTCGCCCAGAGTGGTCTCGAGCTTTGTGGCACTGTTGCCGACCGCGGTTTCTAGGGCCGTCAGATTTTCCCCCGCGCCCTGAATGATATGCGCGAGCTTGATCTGCTGGCTCGAAAGCTTGTCGATGAGAGCGGGTATTTCAGTGCCGAGCGAAGCCAAGCTGCCGCCGACGCGGTCGCTGGTCGATACGAGAGCTTCGCGCTCGCCAGCGAGCCCGGCAATGAGCCCGCGAATTTTGCGCTCATTGTCCGCATAAGAACGCTCGAGCGCAGAGACTTCGTTGTGCACCAGCGCTTCAAGTTCTCCGGCACGGCCGAGAGCGCGCGAGACAGCGTCGTTCATGAACGACACCTGGCGGCGCACCGCTTGGCCCAGAGAAGCGACGGACTGCTCAGCCATGCGATCGGGCTCAGCCAGACGCACCGCGACTTCGGTCATCGTCGAGGAGCGCATGCGCAGTTCTTCAGCGCGCCAAGCCAGCACGGCGAGGAAATGCATGATGGCGACGGGAACGATGATGGCCGCCGCCATAAGGAACGTGGTCGGCGCCGCCAGAACCTGGGCCAGCGTGCCGCCCTGGGCGAGGCCGGCCGAGACCATCACGTAGAAAAATCCAAGACCGGTTAAGGCCCAAGCCACACTGGCGACGCGCGCGTAGGTGAGCGGCGTTGTCGACGGCTTTTGGTCGAGGGCATAAATGAGGCCACCGATCGATGGCGCATCGTCGTTGGCGGCGACCTGTCCGCGCATCGGACCAGCTGGGCGGCGACGGGCCTGACGGCGCTGCGGGGGCGTTATGTCTTCGTTGGCATCGGCCGGGTTCGCGTCGGCAGCCGTTGCGGCCGATGTCGACGCGCGCGGAATTGGGGGCGGGCTATTGGTTTGTGCGCCACCGGCACTGGGCACGGAAACTGGTGGGAAAAAGTTTGCGAGATCGTCAGCTTCGCCGTCAGAAACCGCTTGCGGATCGATGACCAGCTTCAGTTCGGCAGCTGTCGTAGCGTCCTTGGCCATCCACCCCGTTCCTCGACATCCACCCGGTCAGTCGCCCCGCTCAGGGCAGCTGTCAGTTTCCCACACTCATTCTTTAGCCCAAACTTAAGGCAAACCCAACGCCGATTCGGCGGCGTCCCCGAAGTTCGCACAGGCCGGCAACGGGAGCCCGGACGAGACAAAACGCAATTCAACATTTGAGAACCATGCCAACGCTGATCCGGGGGCAAATTTACGGCCAAATGACGTTTTCGGGAGGGTTGTCCCCGTTTCACACAGAATAGCTGCTCTGCGCGCAATTGCGATGCGGGCGCCATCACCACTTTGCCCGCGGCTTCCGTGTCCGGATTGTTAGCGTAAGGTTAGCGGCTAAAACGAAAAACGAGCGTCCGCCTTTACGGCAAGTTATTGCGGCTGTGGCAGGCTTCCAACGGCTCAGTGACTGTAGCCGGGGAATAGGGCGCAATAGGGCGCCTGGGGCCTAGCGCGCGGGGATGTCATGTTGTGTAGGTTCAGCTCCTGTGACGTGGCGGCGGATTTGCCGATCAGCCAGCCCTCACGCCAAAGGTTAGCCGAGCCTATAGATCTCAAGCATTTAGGCCGCTATACGCTCGGGGATGCGAGCTTGGAGTATGAAGTTCTAGGTCTATTCGCCGGTCAAATGCCCGAGAGCATCAAGGCGCTGAAGGCTGCGGCCAGCGAACGCGACTGGCTGATGGCGGCCCATACGCTCAAAGGATCGGGACGCGCCATCGGCGCTTGGCGGCTCGCGGACCTGGCCCAGCAGGCGGAAAGCATCCGCATCGCGGCCGACCGAGTCGCAGCTGCCGCAATTGTCCGGCAGATCGAAGCTGCAGCGGCCGAGATTGCCAGCTATATCGGGACCTTGGCGCAATCGCGCACCCGATGACCGCACGGCGGTGCAAGGCCGCCGTTTTTACCGGGCGCATTCTTGCGGCTTGAAAATTGCCTCTTTGGCAGTTAAATCAGCGCCTCTTCCGATACTTGCAGGACAGCAGCGCAAAAATCATGGTCAAGATTACATTTATCCAGCTCGATGGCACCTCGCAGGCTGTTGACGCTGAGCCTGGCATGACGGTGATGGAAGCGGCGAAATCCAACGACATTGCAGGCATCGACGCCGAATGCGGCGGGGCTTGCGCGTGCGCGACGTGCCATGTGTTCGTCGACGAGGCGTGGCGTACAAAGACCGGCGCTGCCAACGCCATGGAAGAAGATATGCTGGACTTCGCTTTTGATGTGCGACCCGAAAGCCGGCTTTGCTGCCAGATTAAGATCAAAACCGAGCTCGATGGGCTCGTTGTTCGTGTCCCCGGCAAGCAATTCTGAACACCACGGCTTTGGTCGCTAGCAAACAGGACAACGAACGCATGACTGCAGGGCTGTCAGCGGCGGATCGCGCAGACGAGACGCTTGGCCTGGATGACGGTGGTGAGCGTCCCATCGAGACCGATTGCGTCATCATCGGCGCCGGACCTATCGGCCTGTTTGCCGTCTTCGAACTGGGCCTTCTCGACGTGAAAGCCCACGTTATCGACATTCTAGGCAAGCCCGGCGGGCAGTGCGCCGAACTTTACCCGGAAAAGCCGATCTACGACGTCCCGGGACTGCCGATCGTGACCGGCCAAGAGCTGACGGACCGGCTCATGGAACAGATCAAGCCGTTCGGCGCGACGTTCCATTTGGGCGAACGGTTGGACGGCCTCGGGCGCCGTGCAGACGGTGCCTTCGATCTGACAACGGATGCCGGTAAGCAATTCATCGCCAAGACCGTCGTCATTGCGGCCGGTGGCGGATCATTCACGCCAAAGCGTCCGCCGCTCGAGGGTATCGAGGCGTTCGAGGGTTCGTCGGTATTTTATTCGGTGCGCCGCATGGACGACTTGCGCGGCAAGGACGTGTTGATCGTCGGCGGCGGCGACAGCGCGCTCGATTGGACCTTGAACCTCGCGCCGCTAGCAAAAAGTTTAACGCTTATGCATCGTCGCGACGACTTTCGCGGCGCGCCCCATTCGGTCGAACAGATGCGTAGCCTCGTTGCGCAAGGCAAGGTCAAGCTCGTGATCGGGCAGGTGACCAAACTCGAAGGCGAGAACGGTCAGCTTGCAAGTGTGACCGCCAAGACCGCCGCCGGCGAGGAGCGCATCGTGTGTAACGCGATGCTGCCGTTCTTCGGACTGACGATGAAGCTCGGACCCATTGCCAACTGGGGCATCAATCTCAATGAGAACCTGATCCCAGCTGACACGGAAAAATTTGAAACGAGCGAGCCCGGCATTTTTGCCATCGGTGATATCAATACGTATCCGGGCAAACTCAAACTCATCCTGTCGGGGTTCCATGAAGCGGCCCTGATGGCTCAAGCCGCGGCGCGTATCGCACATCCAGGCCGCAAGTTCACGTTCCAATACACCACGTCCTCCTCGAGCTTGCAGAAGAAGCTTGGCGTCAAGTAACGTCGGCAGATCGTTGGCTCAGAGCCGCTAAAGCCGTGCGGACGCGCTGATCTAAGGAGTGTAAGGTTGGCAGGTCCGCCCGTCACATCCATACCGCCGGCCTTGCCCGACGCGGCGCGCGGCAACTGGGTTGACCGTCTTGCCCCTTCGAGCGTGCAGCCGTACCTGAGGCTTGCACGCGCCGACCGCCCCATTGGCACGTGGCTGTTGCTGTTTCCGTGCCTGTGGTCGCAGTCGCTCGCCGAGATCAATACGCGCGCGGCAGCGATCAACGTCGGATTTTGGCTGCTGTTTGCGCTGGGCGCCTTTGTCATGCGCGGCGCCGGCTGTGCCTATAACGATTACGTCGACCGCGACTTCGACGGAAAAGTCGAGCGCACGCGCAATCGGCCTATTCCCTCGGGTCAAGTCAGCCCCAAGGCCGCACTTCTGTTTGCGGGCGCACTGTCGTTGATCGGTCTTCTGGTGCTTGTGCGCTTCAACACGTTCACGATTGCTCTCGCCATCGGATCACTGGCGCTGGTCGCGATCTATCCCTTCATGAAGCGCTTCACGTATTGGCCGCAGCTCGTACTGGGCTTGACGTTCAATTGGGGTGCGTTGGTCGGCTGGTCGGCGATCACGGGCTCGCTCGCGCTGGCACCGCTACTACTGTACGCGGGAGCCGTGCTGTGGACCCTAGGCTATGACACGATCTATGCTCACCAAGATGCCGAAGACGACCTGATGGCGGGCCTTAAATCGACGGCTCTGCGTTTTGGCGAAGATTCGCCCCTGTGGGTGGCGGGCTTTTATGCCGGCACCTATAGCCTGTGGACACTTGCCGGAATTGCCGCCGGCGCACACTGGCCATTTTTTCTGGGGCTCACCTTAGCCGGCATGCAGTTCGCTTGGCAGGTCGTGACGCTTGATATTCACGATGCGGACAACTGCCTGGCGCGGTTCCGATCGAACCGCACGGCCGCAGGCCTCGTCTTGAGCGGCCTGCTAGCCGACTGGGCGCTGCTGTAACGCGAGGCGTTACTCTTCGTCCGCCTCGTCCTCAGCCTTGCCGCCCTTCAGCTGCTTGAGCTTGGCAAGCACGCGAGCGGCTTCTTCGCTCTCCGTCTCGGGCCGTTCTTCGGGCGCTTCACGCGGCTGAACGATCTCAGCCTTGGGCCGCACAGCGGCTGCGGGCTGCGTTGTCGTCTCGGCCGTTGCCAGCAGGGTTCCGCCCTTGTCCTGATCCTTGCGCTCGCGGTCGAGGCGCAGCGCGCTTTTCGTGACCTCGGCATCGAGGTCGATCTGCGAGCACAGGCCAAGCGTGACCGGATCCTGCGGCACAAGGCTAGGCGAATTCCAATGTGTGCGGTCTTTGATCTGGGCAATCGTCGGCTTGGTCGTGCCCACGAGCCGCATAATCTGACTGTCTTTAAGTTCGGGATGACTGCGCAGCAGCCACAAAACAGCGTTCGGGCGGTCGTGACGGCGCGAAACCGGCGTGTAACGCGGTCCCTTTTTGCGCGATGCCGGTTCGCCGACGTTGACTTTGAGTTCCGACAGCTTGAGGCGATAATCTTCGTTGCCTTCCGCGCGGCCGATTTCTTCGCGCGTCAGTTGAGCCGACGTGATCGGGTCGAATCCCTTGATTCCTTTGACGACGCCTGGGTCGTCGTCGGCGATGCCTTTGACTTCGAGCGGGTGCAGCCCGCAAAATTCCGCGATCTGGTCGAACGACAACGACGTGTTCTCGACCAGCCAAACGGCGGTGGCCTTGGGCATCAGGGGTTTGCGATCGCTCATTTACGGCTCTCTTCACAGCTGTATTCTAGGGCTCCCACGCCGGTCAGCGCGAGAACGAAACATAGACATCATCCTGTAGGGGATTGCGCCTTATAGTCCCAAACGGCCGTTAGATGCAATCAAATTGGGCAGTGTCGGTTGCGCCCCTTGTCCACGGACAGGGCGGCCGCTAGTGTCCCGCGCGCGCGCGCAAAAGTGCCCGCGCTGTGGGCTGAAAAAGGAAACCTTTCATGATGTCGCTGGCCGGCCGGACGCACTATTTGGAAGATTTGTCGCTTGGTCAGGAAGCCACCATGAGCCGCACTGTCGGCGAGGCCGACATTGTCGCCTATGCCGCCCTTTCAGGCGATTACAACCCCGTCCACATTGACGCGGATTATGCAGCAAAAACAATATTCAAGGAGAGGATTGCGCACGGCATCCTGTCGGCTGGATACATTTCGGCGATCTTTGGCATGCAGCTGCCTGGGCCGGGATCGATTTACATCTCTCAGACCCTAAATTTTAGGGGGCCGGTCAAGATCGATGACGTGGTGGTTACAACCGTCAAGGTCGTCGAAATAATTTCCGAAAAGAAGCGCGCGCGTTTCGAGACTGTTTGCGCGGTCAACGGCAAGCCGGTCCTGTCGGGCGAAGCGGTGCTCATGGTGCCGCTTCGGCCGCTCACATGAAACGTTGTGCGGGACGCATGTCCGGATGCTGACCGTGCACGGCCTGAGCAATGTACCGCCGCAAGCACGCGGAGGCGCGCTCGCGGTCGGAAATTTCGATGGCGTGCATCGTGGCCATCAGGCGCTGATCAGGCGCGCGATCGATGCAGGCCAAGCGGCTGGCATTGCGTCTGGCGTGATGATCTTCGAGCCGCACCCGCGCGAGTTTTTCAAACCGCTCGAGCCGCACTTCCGTCTCACCGCGCTGGACGAGAAACTGCGCGTGTTCGAGACGCTGGGGCTCGATTTCGCCGTCGTCGTACCGTTCGATGTGGACTTCGCCAAGCTCGACCATCACACCTTCGTCAGCGATGTGCTGATCGCGGCGCTGGGGGTTCGTCACGCCATCATCGGCTACGATTTCTTTTATGGCAAAGACCGGCGCGGCAGTCCCGACAGCATGATACACGCTGGCATCGAATACGGCTTCGAAACGACGGTTGTCGAACCCGTCGCCGAAAACGGCGAAGTGTTTTCGTCAACGGCCATACGCCTGAAACTGGCCCAGGGCGATATAGCCGGTGCTAACAGCGATTTGGGGCGGCCGTGGCGTATCACCGGCAAAGTCGTCGGCGGCGCCAAGCGCGGCACTGGCCTCGGCTACCCGACCGCGAACGTGCCGCTGGCCAAGGGCACGACACTCGGCCATGGCATTTACGCGGTACGCGCCATCGTGGGCGGCGAGGCCCATGATGCTGCGGCATACCTCGGCACGCGGCCGACTTTCGACGACGGCATGCCTGTGCTCGAAGTTTTTCTGCTCGATTTCGATGGCGACCTTTATGGCCAAGACATTGCGGTGGAGTTCATCGGCTTCATCCGCGACGACCGCAAATTCGACACCCCCCAAGCGCTTGTGGCGCAGATGGACGAAGATGTCGCGAAAGTGCGGAGTGTGCTGGCGGGATAAAACTCCTCTCTCCTAGGCTGCATCCGTAGGGTGCAATAGCCCGGCCTTCCGGGCGTATTGCACCACTTTTTTTAAAGAGCACGCGGCGGAGAGAGTGGTGCAATTCGGCTTCGCCTATTGCACCCTACGGTTCACTCATGCTGCCCCTTTGCTTCCCTCGGGCTCAGTTGCTAGAACCCGCACCAAATCAGATGATGTGAAAGATTAAAGATGTCGAAGGACAAGAGCGCAGGCGGCGATGCGGGCGCGAAGGGTAAAGCAGACCAGGGCGGGGGCAAGGGCGCCAAGGCTGCCGAAGGTGTCAAGCAGGCCGGCGGTCCCGCCGGAAAAACTGCGGCGGCGAGCGAGAAGCCAGGCAATACCGCCGCACCAGAGGGTGGTCGCGATTGGGGTGCGACACTGTTTTTGCCACAGACCGATTTCCCGATGCGTGCGGGGTTGCCTGAGCTCGAGCCCAAGCTGCTCAAGCGCTGGGACGAGATGGGGCTTTACGAAAGGCAACGCGAGGAGGGCAAAGGCCGCCCCAAGTTCGTGCTGCATGATGGCCCGCCCTACGCCAACGGCAACATCCACATCGGGCACGCACTCAACAAGATCCTGAAGGACCTCGTCGTCAAATCGCAATCGATGCTGGGCAACGATTCGAACTATGTGCCTGGCTGGGATTGTCACGGCCTGCCGATCGAATGGAAGATTGAGGAAGCCTATCGCGCCAAAGGCAAGAATAAAGACGAGGTGCCGGTCAACGAGTTCCGCGCCGAGTGCCGCGAGTTTGCGGAGAAGTGGGTCGGCGTGCAGCGCGAGGAGTTCAAGCGCCTCGGCGTCATCGGCGATTGGCAAAATCCCTACACGACGATGAACTTTGAATCGGAAGCGGTCATCGCCGCCGAAATCATGAAGTTCGCCATGAACGGCCTGTTGTATCGCGGCTCCAAGCCCGTGATGTGGAGCGTCGCCGAAAAGACTACGCTGGCCGAAGCCGAGATCGAATATCTCGACTATCAGTCAGATACGATTTTCGTGAAGTTTCCTGTGATCCGCGTTGGCTCTCAGTTGCGATACGTGACAGCCGAAGAGCAAGAAGCAAACGCGGTCGCCCTGCATCACAATGCGTCCGTTGTGATCTGGACGACTACGCCATGGACCATCCCCGGCAACCGCGCGATCAGCTTTTCGTCAAAAGTCAGCTATGGCCTCTATGAGGTGACAGCCGCTCCGGAAAATAATTGGGCCAAAACCGGAGATAAATTCATCCTTGCCGATAAACTCGCCGCGGATGTGATGAGGGCGTCGAAGATCGACGCAAACGGCTACCAAAAAATTCTCTCGCTAAGTGGCAAGGCCATTGATGGGCTCACGTGTGCCCACCCTCTCGCCTCCCTGGGCTACGCCTTCCCCGTGCCACTCCTCGACGGGGATCACGTTACCGATGATACTGGCACAGGCTTTGTGCATACCGCACCCGGCCACGGCTCGGACGACTACATCGCCTGGATGCAAAATCAGAAAGCCCTTCACGACCGCAAGATCGACACCACCATCCCCTTCACCGTCGATGCCGACGGCGTGCTGACCAAAGCCGCGCCGGGCTTTGAAGGCAAGCGCGTGCTGACGGAAACCGGCGACAAACCCAAGCCCGACGTATCGGCCAACGACGCCGTCATCAAAGCCTTGTCAGAAGCCAACGCACTCATCGCGCGAGGCCGCCTGAAGCATCAGTATCCGCACTCGTGGCGCTCGAAGAAGCCAGTCATTTATCGCAACACGCCCCAGTGGTTCATCGCGATGGATAAGAGCATGGGCGGTA
>JANNUW010000387.1:0-3920 GCA_031414095.1 Hyphomicrobium sp.
GCTGGCCGCGGGCGGGCCTTGACCGGACTGATCGCTGCAACAGTCTCTTGCAAAAGCTTGTTCTCGCGCAGCTGTGCGGCGGCCGGATCGGACGCTGCAATAGCCGCGATCGACTTACCGTTGAGAGCGTCGAGCACGCGACGGTCGTGGCCATAAACGTCCGTCATCGACGTAATCCTGCCCGATGCGTCTGCCCTCACCGTAAAGTACGTGTTGTGGACCGGCACTTGGTTCTTCAAAATGACCTTGAATGTTGCCGGTTTGGCCAGCTGCGCCTTGACGTCGGCTTTGGTCCAGCCCTCGGTTTCACCCAAAATAACTTCCGCAAACGCCTGCGGATTTTTCACCCGGATACAGCCATGACTGTGCGTGCGAACGGTTGTCTCAAAAAGATCTTTCGAGGGCGTATCGTGCATGTAAACGTCGTGGGCATTGGGGAAGATAAACTTCAGACGGCCGAGCGGATTGTCCGAGCCAGCGCCCTGCACGATTGAGACGTCGCGAATGTTGACCTTCGACCAATTGAAACGCGCGGACCGCAACGGCTTGCCGTCGGTGCCGACGATTTTCATGTTGCGGCGATCGAGCACACTGTAGTCGCCGCCCTTCAACCGCGGCAGCAATTGGCGAATCTTGATCGATTCAGGTACGCCCCATTCAGGTTGAAAAATGACATGGCTCATGCTGTCGGAGAACACCGGCGTCTGCGTCGACGGCGTGCCAATGACAATCTTTTCCTGATGGATGATCGTGCCGTTCTTGATCACACGGGTCGTGAATTCCGGCAAGTTGTTCCAGATAAATAAATTCGCGGTCGTGTCGGGCATCGAACGCCAACGCTCGAGGTTGACGAGCATTTTATCGATCAGCGCTTTGTTGCCGCCCTGGGCCGTACGGCTGATTTTGCTGACTTCACGGCGCACGGCGTCATCAATGGCACTCCTGCGCTCAAAGCCTGCGTCGTACATGACTTCCCGAATGGCGCCGAGCAGCCGCCGGTCGAAGACATCTTCATAGGCGGCATCCTTGGCGAAATATCCGAGCCGGCGGCGAATTTCGGCAACGTCGGGATGGCGTCCGCCCAAATTAATCGTGGGGCCTGGAGCCATCGGCACCAGCACTTCGGGCGCCACAAGTCCGCGCTCTTTTAGATAGGCTTGGCGCAGATACTCAAATTGCACATCGTGCGGGTGGTAACTGCGCAACACGGCGCTTGCATCGCGCGTGGTTTCGAAGCCTGCCAGAACTTCGGCAGCATAAAAACTACGCGGCGATTGATCGAGCCACAAGCTGAGCTTGGAGGGATCGACGCGGCCGCCGCGCGCATGCCAAATGTATTTGATAGCAGCGATCGACAATGCAGCCTCGGCGCTGGCCAAACCGGCGGCGCTCGTATCCGTCATGTCGGGAAGCTGGAACTGATTATTGTCCAAGCCGTAAGTGTAAGACTTGCCGATCTCGTCGGCGATGGCGATACCGTTGTCGGTGAAGCCCTCAGGCGTGACCCATAGCGGCTTGGCACCGGCAACGCGGTAGTAGCCTTCGATCTCGGAAAGCCAAGCGCGCGTGGTTTTGTCTTTTTCAATGTCGGCGCGGGCGCGCGCTTCAGACGCGATTGCGATCATGAAGGGATCGGTGACCGTCCCGCCAGCCGTCTCGGCTGCGCTGGCAGCGCGCACGGCAACGGGAGCAAACAGCCCTATGCAAAGCGTCGCCACAACGATGGCCATGGGTACACACGAACGACGCATACACTAAGACTCCCAAGATCATCAACGACTGGCGGCTGAAGCCTGGTGGCACAAAGCCGCCGGTTTCCGGCAGCGCTCGCGCCCCGGTCGACCGGACCAACGGCATAACGCTTTTCCGCCCCAGTTACCGGCAGTCGCCAGCACCGAGTTTGCGTATATTACTCCGTATAGCGGCGCAACGGCACCCCTCTCTTTAGAGTAAATGTTTAACCGGATTACTAAAACGCAAGATATTGTTGGTTAAATGAAGCTGTAAAAAACCTCTTAAGATTTACCCTACAGACGCGGCTCCAAGCCGGTCAAAATCCAGCCGCCGTCGACAAAGCTCATGCGTGCCGTGACGTCAGCAGCACTCGATATCGGATCTTTAGCAAGACGGACATAAACGCCGGTGAGCCCGTCGAGACCATAACCTTTGACATTTCGCCACGTCATCGGCGGAGCCTTCGCGGCGGACGGGGCTGGCAGTTTTGCGCTCTCGCCCGTTTCCTTGCCGCCGAACCATCCGCCTAGAACCTTACCGGCATCAAACTTTGGCTGCGCAGCGGCACCTTCGGGCGCAGCTTGTCCAGCGAGACCGCCCGAGCCGCCAAGGCCTGCGTTACCAAGACCTGGGCCGCCCGTCTTGGTCACCTGCTCGGCGACCATGCGATCGAGTATTTGCTTGATCGTCCCGCGCTCAGCGTTGATGCGGATCAGCGCTTCCGGGGTAATCGCCCGATCGAGAGCGGCTTCGACGATTTTGGGCATGAACTTGGTTTTGAGCGCCGCATAGATTTTGGCGGCACTGGGCCCCGCTTTAGCGGCCGTCGCATCGAGTGTTTCCTCGACCTTTGTTGTAATCGCCGGGCGCATCGAATTGCGCACGGCCGGGAAGTCGACGCGCTCGCTTAAGCCAGCCGCATCGCTGGCATCCAGCGCTTGCTTGATCGCGTACCCGGAATACGCCGGCCACGCGATGTAGAACAGCGTCGCCGCAAAAACAACGAGCGACAATAGCCTCTTCATAACGCGCCTCCCCAGCAACGACGCCATTGATAGCGGGAAAGCAAGACGCCGTCACGCGGCCAACGCGCGAGAGGACTGGCTTCAGCTCGGCCGTGTCTCACAACTTTTTAAAATTCTGCGTTCCCGGTCACGCGTGCGTTGAGCCGGGACCACGTGCTTCATTAGCTAGGACGTGACCCCGGATCGGGCACGTCTCACTCACGTTCGCCGCCCGTCCGGGGACGCAAGAATTGAGAGGGGTGCATGCCGCAATGGTCAAGACACCCATTTCTTCTGCGTTACCGGCAAGCACGCGGTCACGCGTGCATTGAGCCGGGACCACGTCGCTAGTTGCTTGTGTTATTTTTTGGATTTGCACGCAACCAAAGCCGCGGTGCGCGTCTGTAGTTCGACTTTCCACTTGTCGGGTCCGACCTTGGTGCACCAATCGACATGGCTCTTGAGGTCCGTGCTCCATTCCGGGCCGGAAAATCCGCATTTGCCGGCCTCGTTGTCTTTTTGCTGTTGCAGGGCGAGCTTACCGTAGTTCTCACAATTCGCATCGGCCAGCGCCGTGGACGAGAGCGCCGTCAAAGCCAATAGAACTCCAGCAGGCAAAGACAGTGGCGTGCAACGAGCAGGCATCGATTTAACCCCTGTGATCCGGCCGGCGAAGGCTCTGCCGGGAACGTGTGAACTTGAAGGCACATTATAGTGCTCCAAATGAACCCCTCCTGAATGTGGCCCAGACGCGCCGTTCACGTCCAGACATTCCGCAAAGCGAGCTTTCCGGGATCACTTTTCCCGTGCGCAACGAGCGCAGCCGGGTCACCGCTTCAGGAGAATCAAGCTAAGCGGATAGCTAACGCTCCGATTTCATGTCAAGTTTGGACATTCGACCGCAATGCCCCCCTCCGCTCTGCGCAAAGCCCGTCCCTTGGTGGAGACGCCCCTGCCGTCGGAGACGGCGACTCGCCTGCAATCGGAGACGGCGACGCCGATGCATCGGGCTCAGCATATTCTGGAAGAAGTGTTCGGCTACAAGAGTTTTCGCCTGCATCAGTCGGCCGTGATCGAAACGTTGCTGGCGGGCGGCGATGCGCTGGCGCTGATGCCGACAGGGGGCGGCAAGTCGCTCTGCTATCAGATCCCGGCGCTGATGCGCGACGGCTGCGCGGTAGT
>JANNUW010000388.1:0-1623 GCA_031414095.1 Hyphomicrobium sp.
TAGAAGTGGATGACGTTCGGAAGAGGTGGCCCTTGGCGCGGGACCTGATGTCGGCAGTGGGTTAAAAGCAGGCATTTGGCGAGAGCTGTCGAGTGCATTGCACCACCACACTAACAACACCACCGATACTGGCCCGATGGCATCTGCTACTATGGGTCGGGCAAAGTGGCTGTTGCTTGATATTGGAGCGAGAGTAGTTGGACCTCAGCAATTCGTTGTCGCGATGCTGTTGCGCGTCGATTGCTGCGGCGATGCGCGGTTATGGCCCCGACGAGGTGATCGAATGAAACGATTGCTTGCCATTGTGCTCGCGTTGCTCGCGTCGCTGATTCCTGGGCCCTCGCAAGCTCAGACGCCCGCCAAGGTCCACCGCATCGCGGTGATCTCGCCATCCGCCTCCGCGATCGATGCGTTCCGCAGCGTGACGCTGCCAGAGATCGCCCGGCTTGGCTTTGTGGAAGGCCGCAACCTCGCTGTCACGACACACGTCGGTCTGCCGCTGCGCATGCCGGAGCTGGCGCGCGAGGCTCTCGCCACGAAGCCCGACGTCGTCGCAGCCGTCTCGCTCGTTGCCATACTGGCGGTCAAGGAGGCATCCCCGACCGTACCGATCGTGATGTCTTTCATCGGCGAGGACCCGGTTGTCGCCGGACTGGCTCACAGCCTGGCCCGGCCCGGCGGCACATTGACAGGCGTCGCGATGCTGGCGGCCCAACTCGAGGGCAAGCGTGCGTCGCTGCTGCACGAAGCCGTACCGTCAGCGCGCCGCATCGCGATCCTGGCTGGGCGGCCGCCGCGCAATGTGCAGAACGTCAGTGAGGTGTTGCGTGTGTTGGGGGGGCTCGGGCTCGAGGCCCATGTGTTCCATGCCGACGAGCCGGCGGACTATGCGGCCGCGTTCGCGGGCATGCGTGCGGCGGGCGCCGAGGCGCTGGTGATCGCCACTGCGCCGGAATTCTGGCGCGACGCCGCAATCCTGTCCCGGCTCGCCCTGGAGATCGGCCTGCCGACGGTATGCGAGTGGGCCAGCATGGCTCGCGACGGCTGCCTCATCGGCTACGGTCCGAACTCCGATGCGCTCTGGCGCCGTCCCGCCTACCACGTCGCAGGCATCCTGCGCGGAACGCCGCCCGGCGAGCTCCCGATCCAGCAGCCGACCGTGTTCGAGTTCGCCGTCAACCTCAAGACGGCAAAGGCGCTCGGTCTTACGATCACACCATTGATGCTCGCACAGGCCGACGAGGTGATCGAGTGAGATTTTTGATGTATTGCACTGCGCTGCAGCGATGACTGGTAAGGGGTCAACCTCGACCGAAATTGGCCTGAGGTCAGTGAGGGCGGCGGCGTTCGATGATCACCCAAGACCGACCGTTCTTATCCCGAAGTCGCGCCGATGCGATTGCGGTGCAGCAAAGTTGAGGCTGCAATCTTGCGGATGGCGCACACAAAAAACACACACTGTCTGATCATCCGGTTCTGGGAAGGGTTTCGGACGACGGCGTCATGACCGGAGCCACGGCCGCGGCGGCCGTCGTCCGAAAGCCACAGTGAAGGAACCCGCGGGTTGGTACGCCGTGACGGTGCAGCGCGCTCTATGGGGATTGCGGCAAGGCACCGGTCTCG
>JANNUW010000389.1:0-8565 GCA_031414095.1 Hyphomicrobium sp.
GATGCGGGCAATGACATACTGACCGGCGGTACGTTCTATAGCATCCTCGATGGTGGGGTAGGCAACGACACTCTGACGTTGGGAAGCGGTGGCGGCCAGGCCTCGGCTGGTGCGGGTAATGACATCATTGCCGTCTCTGACCTGCTTAATGTTTATGCTGATGGCGGAACCGGTCAGGACACGCTCACCCTCTCCGGTACAGGGCGAAGTGTTGATTTGACGCAATCGAACAGTGTTTTTGGTATTGAGACAATTGATCTCAAGGCTTCGGGTAGCAATGCACTGACCCTCTCCGCCCAGGATGTCATAGATCTATCCGACGAAACCAACACATCGTTCACCGCGGGTGCACCAGACAATCTCGTCATCAATGGTGACGGTAGCGATGTTCTCAATCTTATCGGCAGTTGGGCTAAAGTAAGTACATCTTCAAGCCTCGACGGCTTGGGGGCGGGAAATTTCGATTTCTATGAATCCACTGTGGCTGGCGTAACGGCGAGCGTAGCGGTCAACAAGTTGATCACAGTTAACTTCTCCGGATCTCAGCCAGGTAATATCTCTGCCTTGGGCGATACGCGCATTGGTGGGACCTCAACCCACTTTACAGCAAGCCCGCAAGCGACTTATCTGCTCACGAATGCCGACAGCGGCTCCCAGGGCGCCATCGCCATAAATCTTTCGCTGCTCGGTGTTCTGTCTGGAGATGTTCTGGCCCTTCAGCAAACGGGTGCCTATGATCCAGACGGAGCCAATCCGTTGTCAGATACTGCGAGGAACATGACTGCCGTGTTCGGCGCGTCTTCGTCGCTTGGACCTGCAACAGATCTCAACCGTGTCAGCGGAGCCGTATCTGGGGTTGATCCAATTTTCGGCTCAACGCTCCCCCCAGCGGTTACCAACGCCACGGGCATTGCCAATCTTTCGACGGACATCAGCCAGGATTTTCATGTCGCCGATGCGAACTCGGGTGATGTGACTACCGTTTTTGCGCCCTCCAATGCACAATACCTGTTTGTTTCGGCTCAAGATTCGGTATTTGGCGACAATACAGATCCCAATGCCGACTTTGGCCTCAACATCTACCGGCCCATGGTGGTGGGGGTATCAACCACAGGCTCCCTCACAATAACTGGCGGCGTAACCTATCAGGACGGCGTTATTGTGGGCATGGGTTCCGGTAGCAACGGCACGCTCACCATCCAGTCGGCGGCGATCTTGAATATTGGAGGTAATCTCACACCCGACGGTGCTTACACTGCCAACGGTGCTTTCATTGTCGGAATGGCGGGAACCGGCTCCGCCACCATCGGCGGTGGCAGCGTGGTGAATGCGAATGCCAATGGTACCTACAGCAATGTACTGATCGGCGAATATGCGGGTGCTGTTGGCACCTTGACGGTAACGGGCATCGGTTCGCGGCTTATCTCAAGTGGCTCGGACAACCAGATTGCCATCGGCAAGGGCGGCATTGGGATCCTGAATGTCCAGGCTGGTGGCTCCGTTGAGGCATTGGGCTTTCGGGCTGGACTCGATGGCGTTGGCACGGTCAACGTGACCGGTGCGAATTCACACCTTACCCTCTCAAATGATCATGGCAGTTACTCGGATCCGCTAAATTCCAGCTATGGCGGCTTTGCTATTTTCGGACGGAATACAGGTTCAACCGGCAACCTTAATGTCACGGCGGGGGGTGTCTTCGAAGTGCGCAATTCCACCTTTGCCAATCACGGTGCGGGGCTGTTTTTTGCCGGCGACGTGGGATCGACTGGCATCGGCCACGTCGACGGCGTGGGTTCCGCCATCAACGTTACCCAGACCGGATTTTCCGGCGCCAACTTTAGTGGCCCGGTACTTCTCATTGGTAAGCAGGGCGATGCTACTCTTACGGTCAGCAACCATGGCGTTGTCAATGTGATTGGAGACCGGGCGACACTCGAAGTTTCTTCGGCGTGGGACCAGAATGGCCTGCCACCAACATCGCAACTGGCATTGAGTGAACTTATTATTCAGTCCGGCGGCGTGGTCACTGTCGATCACCAGACCAGCGATTGGTGGAATGTAGTAGTTGGCGATCAAACATTCGGCAATGGGGCCATCACCGTGACCGGTGTCGGCTCCCAGCTGGTTTCTCTCGGCTATGCCAACCAGATCGTGGTGGGTGCCTACGGGACCGGCGCGCTGAACGTCATGGCCGGCGGCTTGGTGAGTGGCCAGAAAATGACGGTCGGAGCCGAGTATACGGGCGACGGCACAGTCACGGTCGATGGCGCGGCGTCCCAGCTCAATCTCAATGGGCCGGCCGTCTATAGTTCCGGACCCGAACGGCCGCGGCTGTTCGTCGGTGATCGCGGCAATGGTGCAATGACGGTGAGTAATGGCAGCGCCGTCAATATCGGGGGTGCGGGCGCCGCCTTATTCGTCGGCGACAACTACGGCGCTTCGGGGCCCGGTGCCACGGGCACGATGACGATCCAGTCCGGTGGGGTAGTTACCGTCGATCATGGCAGCGATTTCACCAACATTTCCACCGTGCAGATCGGCAACCAGCAGTTCGGCAACGGGACCCTGACCGTCACCGGGGCTAACTCAAAGCTCGTCTCACTCGGCGTGAAAAATCAAATCTTGGTGGGCGATTATGGAACCGGTGTCCTCAACATTCTGGCGGGAGGCGAAGTGCAAGGCCAGCGCATGTTTGTCGGATCTAATGACACCGCAACCGGCATGGTTCTGGTTTCCGGCGCCGGCTCGAAGCTCACACTTATGAGCCCCAATGTGTTCGATCCCGTTATCGATGCAGCACGGCTTTGGATTGGTGAACGCGGCAATGGCACGATGACCGTGCAGAATAACGCGGAAGTTACGCTGACGGGCGCGCGGGCGCATCTATTTGTTGGCGATGGATACGGAGCAACTGGGCCTGGTAGCACCGGCACCCTCATCATCCAGTCCGGTGGCGATGTGACGATCACCAATACAGACCTGATCAACCAACGCGGCGCCATCAACATTGGTACCAATCAATTTGGCAATGGCACGGTGACGGTAACGGGCGTGGGCAGCACGCTCACGGCGGCGGGCACCGATCCCGATATCCAAGTCGGCAATTACGGAACGGGCGTGCTCAATGTGCAGGCGGGCGGCACTGTTGTGGCGCTGTTCATGCAAGTTGGCAATAACAACGGTTCATACGGCCTCTTGAACATCACCGGTGTGGGTTCGAAGGTTGTAATGTCGAATGATACTCACACAACAGGCTTCGATGGCAACAAGTATGCGGGCTTCATTGCCGTTGGCAATCACGCGGGCGCATCGGGGGTGATGAATATTACTGCTGGTGGCGTGCTGGAACTTCGCAACACCGCCAACGAAAATGCTCCTGGCTTTGTTGTCGGCCGTGAACTGGGGTCAGTTGGTGCGGTGACCGTCGACGGTTTAGGCACTGCCGTTAACATCTCGCAGACTGGCGGCATCAACGGTTACTACGGCGGTCCGTTCGTGCAGGTCGGCAGGCAAGGCGATGGTACGCTGACAGTCAGTAACGGCGCGCAAATCAACCTGACTGGCGAGTATGGCTTGTTCCGGGTATCGCGCGGCGATGATGAAGGTACTATTGGCGCACCTGCACGCTTGCCTTTAAGCGAAGCCTTCATCCTATCCGGCGCCGATGTCACCATGAACATGACCGGTGGCACCTATTATGGGGCCCATGCCGTGATTGGCGCTCGCACCAATGCCAACGGCCGGCTGACCATCGATGGCAATGGCTCGACCTTGACCGTTCACGGCGACAACATTGGAATTACCGATTTTGAGAAAGCTCGACTGATCGTTGCCGGTCAGGGTTACGGTGAACTTATCATCTCCAATGGCGCCAATGTCGTTATCAATGGCGGCGATGACCAGCATCCTATCCTTGCGGTGGGCGAGGGCAGAAACTCTCTCGGCACCCTGATGATCAGCGGCGTGGGTTCGACCATCAATCTGGTGACAACCAACAACAGTGCCGGCAACGGCGGCTATATCGCCGTTGGCCGCTGGTCCGGCAGCACTGGCAACATGTCGATCACTGATGGCGCCCAGGCGATCAACGATCTCGGCAGCGACAACAGCGTGATGACGGTTGGGCGATCGGGTATCTATGGCGGCGATCCGGCGTCCATTGGCCATGTCACGGTCGACGGCAATGGCAATGTCAACACACTCCTCGATGCGGGCAAGTTGCTGGTGATTGGTGCGGACTGGGACCCCAATGGGGGAACTACGGATGTTGCCAATGTGGGCTTCAACTATGG
Source organism: Hyphomicrobium sp. (assembly GCA_031414095.1). Taxonomy (GTDB): domain Bacteria; phylum Pseudomonadota; class Alphaproteobacteria; order Rhizobiales; family Hyphomicrobiaceae; genus JANNFX01. The sequence continues at coordinate 4,293 of JANNUW010000389.1, forward strand.
CGGCACCGGTTCGGTCACGGTGCTGGACGGAGCTATTGTGCGTGCTAACGAAATCGCAGTAGGCCAGGGCGGCACCATTGGTGGCAATTCCGTTTTTGACGGCAATGTCACAGTAGACGGAGGTGGCACCATAACGACTGGCGCATCGCCGGGCATACTGACCATTACAGGTAATCTCAATTTAGCCCAGGGCACGCTCGCCATGCAGGTCAATGGTCTGACGGCGGGTATCACCTATGTCCCTGTGTCGGTGTCCGGCGCGGTAACCGTCGGTGACGTTGATGTCAATCTTGCCACTGCGCCCGCCTTCAATTTTGCCGACGGCAGTCGGCTTATACTTATCGACGGTCAATCAACGCTTAACGTCGCCGATTGGTCACTGGTAAATGTCAATGTTACAGGCGAACCAACCTCACTCGGTTATCAGATTGCAGATGAAGGTGCCGATCTTGTTTTCGAAGCCCTGAATAATGGCACAGGCCCTGCCCTCGTCACCTTTGGTGCGTCAAGCAGTATCGCTGCCTTTGTTTCAATTGAGAATGGCATCGGCACTGGAACCGGCGGTCGATTTGACAGCGTCAGTTTCGTGAATGCCACAGGCGTTGAAGGCACCTCTGCTGGAGACACGTTTGAAGTGGCCGGAACGTCACTCCCGACGATCGATGGCGGCTTGGGCCAGGATCACCTGAACTTCACGGGAGCCGGTCTTCTTATAGACAGCGCCTCAATTGTCGACATCACCGGCATTGAGTTCCTTGATATTTCAGGTAGCGGCAACAACACCTTGAGTCTGACGGGATTGGATGTTGTGAACATTGGCGAGGGTAATTCCGCCTTCACGGTCGGTTCGCTGACCAGCGAAAGTCTGGTCGTGGATGCGAATTCCGGCGATAGCGTGCTCCTGACCGGAAACTGGGTGGCTGGTCCTACTCAAGTCGATTTAGATGGCTCGGCCGGCGGTCAGTACGACATTTACGAGTTTAGCAACGTCGATGTTCTGGCCAAAATCGCTATCGACCACGATGCCACCATTACTATAACCTAGTGGATCGACTCTAAGCGCGGCAGCAAGTATCTGCGAGCGCTGCTCGTTCAGGCTGCCCAGATCATCCTGATGCGACCCAAAAACTGGGAGAAGTTCAGCTTCGGCGCCTGGCTGACAGAGGCCGCCAAACGGATGCACAAGAACAAGCTGGCGGCGACCCTGGCCAACAAGCTGGCCCGCATTGCCTGGAGCATTCTGAGGCATGGAAAGGACTTTGACACACACCGCATTGAGGTGACGGCAATCTGACAGCCCGCCACTTCCCACCTGTTCGCGATTGAGATGACTGCATGGAACGGACCAAACTACGCACCCAAAGTCTGATGACCCAAATGGTTCCTGCGAACCTGTCCGCTAATGAGACCAATGGCGCGTGCGTATTCCCATCAAGGCCACGGCCCGCGAGCCGATCAAACAGGCCGGATACATATCAGCGACTTCCGATACCGTGCACATTCCCTCTTGCGAAACGCAGCCGTCCCGGTGGCGGCTTTGAGCAGGCGGTCGCCACCAAAAGCGCCTCCTCCTTGCTCGATAGTTTGCGCTCAACGCCGGAGCGCGGCTCCTCGGTGAGCGCTCCCTCCAGGTTCGCTTCCACAAAGCGGCGCCGGGTCCGATAAATCGTCGACCCTGAGACCTTCAAGGTTGCGGCGATCGCCTCGTCGCTCACGCCGTCGTTCGCGGCCAGGAGGATCTGCGCCCGTTTTATTTTGCGCGTCGCGTGGCGCCCCCCGCTCAACAGCGCGTCAAGTTGATCCCGTTCCGATTGGCTAAGCTCCACACAAAACTTTATATTCACCTGCACCTCCTTCAGCGTCGAGGCGCGGATGAATCGGAAATGAGTCAATCACTTGACGAAAGCCCAGCGGCGGCGGCGCCCCGCTTTACGCAGACCCAAGGCCAGTACCTGGCCTTCATCTACGCATATAGCCGGATCTTCAAACGGCCCCCGGCCGAAGCCGACATGCGTCGCCATTTCGAGGTCACCGCTCCAACCGTCCACCAGATGCTGCTGACCTTGGAAAAAGCCGGGCTCATCGCCCGGGTGCCCGGAGCTGCCCGAAGCATCCAACTTCTGGTTCCTCCGGAAGCGCTTCCGATCTGCGCTAAAACAACCCGTCATAATCTCTGTGGAACGTTACTAGTTTCAGTGTGAACTTCGATTGGCTAGAATTTTTGTTCTTATGTCAGGGGCTCGTAGAGAGCTGGAGAAACAGGTCTGCTTGGCGTGAATCCGTCAAAACGGTGGCTTGCCGGGCATGAAAGTTCACTATATGTTCTCATGATTGAGGAGGCGAATCGAATCCTCAAGACAGGGCTAGTCATGGCTGATCAAATCGTCATCACCGAGAAAACCAGCCAGGCAAAAGATGTCCGCGCCGCCATCGGGTCTCGCTACGGCGACATCCTTCCAGCCGAAGGCCACTTGTTTGATCTGGAAGAACCAGAAGACGTGGTTCCGGAGTGGAAGCGCTGGGCGCCAATCCTGCTCCGCCCTGAGGGGCTCTACGGCACGCGTCCCGCCAATGGCGGCAACAAGGCCAGCAAGCTCAAAGCCATTCGCGAGGCGCTGCGCACCGCCAAGCGCGTCTGGCTCACCACCGATTGTGACCGTGAAGGTCAGCTCATCGGTCAGGAAATCCTCGAGCATTACAAATACCGCGGAGAGGTCAAGCGGGTGCTGTTTACGGCGCAGGATCCGCAGACCATTCGCGAGGCCTTCGGGCGCGCCAAGCCGAACTCGGACTATTCCCGCCTTTACGCCGCCGCTGTCGCGCGCCGGCAGGCTGACCAGATTTATAATCTCTCCCTCACCCGCACCGCGACGGTGATCCTCGGGAGGGGTGCACGGGGCGTGATCGGGGTTGGCCGGGTGAAGACGCCAACACTGGCGATTGTGTGCACGCGTGAGTTGGAAATCCGCGAGTTCGTGCCCGTGACGTATTTCGAGATTGTCGCCACGGCGAAGGTCGAGGCTGGCGCATTCCAGATGCGGCACGCGCCGCAGGAGCGGATCCTCAAGCGCGAGAATGCCGAGATCGTCGTCAAGGCCGCCCAAGGTTTTGAGGGCCCGCTTGGCGTTCGCGTCGAGGACAAGAAGCAATCGCCGCCGAAGCTGCACGATCTCCCTTCGCTGCAGAAGCTCTGCTCATCAAGGTTCGGCTGGTCGGCCGCCAGGACGCTCGAGGTCGCACAGGAGCTTTATGACGGCCAGGGCAAGAAGATCATCACCTATCCCCGCGCCGAGGTTCGCTACCTGCCGGAGAACCTGATCCCGGACGTGCCCAAGATCGTGGCTGGCCTGCAGGTGGGACAATCCTTCAGCGCAATCCCCGTACCGGCGCCGCCCATCATTCGCAAGGGAGCGCACGGGTCTTTCCATGACAGGGGATTGGAGGGAGCGAGCCACCACGCCGTCATCCCCAACGTCAACACGATCGACGACTTGCGAACAGTCTGGCCACGGCTTTCGATCGACGAGAAGAAGCTGTTCGACGTTATCGCACGCGCCTATCTCGCCGCCGTCATGCCAGACTTCCGCTACCGGCAGACGACGGCGACGCTCGACGTCGCTGGCTTTCCGTTTAGAGCCACAGGTCGTCAGCCCATCGATCTTGGCTGGCGCGCCGCTTTCCCGGAATGGCAGCCGGCCGATGAAAAAGGCGATGACGCACAACTTCTCCCGGCAATGAAAAACGGCGAGACTGCGGAGCTCCATAACCCGAAGGTTGAGGACAAAGAAACCCGTCCCCCGCCACGCTACAACGAAGGCACGCTGATCGAGGCAATGCAGAATGCTTGGCGCTTTGTTGAGGACGAGGTTCTGCGGGACAGGTTGAAAGAAGCCAAGGGGATAGGCACGCCGGCAACGCGGGCTGAAATCATCGGTGGGCTGAAGCGGCAGGACTTTCTGGTCGCACAGGGAAAGAACATCGTCCCCACCGAGACCGGCCTGAAGCTGTTTGGCGTCCTCAAGCAGGCCGATCCGGCACTGGTCGATCCCGGCGTGACGGCACAGCTCGAATGCCTGCTCGACGATGTCTTGGTTGGAAAGCAGGAGATGGTCGGCGCCATTGATGCGGTGTGCGACGTCGCGCTGCGTATTATCGGCAAGCTGAAAAACGGCTCACCAACCGGCGGAATGCCGTTGCTCGGACCAGGATTCGGTGGCGCAACCGGAACTCGTCCACCGACGCCCGCCATGAAACGCTATGCCGTCACTATTGC
>JANNUW010000390.1:0-3362 GCA_031414095.1 Hyphomicrobium sp.
ACGGCATTCGGATTACTGACCTGAATGCTGAAGGCGCAGCCACCCTTCGGCGAACACTTGGCAACTGACGCTGTTTTGACGATCGTCAGCGGTGTTGTCGCCTTGCCTCCAGCGCCGCCTTCGACAGGCGCAAAGGTCGTGCCTTCATCCCCGTCAACCGGCGGGAAGCCTGTGCCGCCGCCCGCAACCGGGGGAAATCCGCCGGGTGCTCCGCCAGCGACGGGCGGGAATCCACTGCCCTCAGCGCCGGCTAACGGCGGAAATCCGCCAGCACCAACGCCGCTGCAATCTTGAAACGACGCCACTCCGCCTGCAAACCCGCGCCCTACCGGATCGTTCAGGCGCGGATCGAGCGTGATGAATGCGCTTTGGTTGGGCGGAACATTGGCCGGGCGGACCGAGCCGATGTCCGTCACCTGAAGCCCATGGCCACCAAGGTCGGCCCCGAGCGTGTCGGCCGACACGACGACTGAGCCGCCGCACGACGCGGTATCGATGCTGCCATCCGGCCGGTAGGCATACTGCATGGCGAGGCCACCGCTACTGGCGCGATGGTCCTTGGCTTCGGCGACGGCATACTCCTGCGGCTCACTGTTCCAAAGCGCCGGCGTCGCCGGATCGTCTGGCGTCTCGGCTGTAAAGCGCAGGACTTGGCTCGGACCGTCGGCGACGATGCCAGCGTAATCGAAGGCTGGTTGCGCCGTGGCACGCTGCGCCGCAATGAGGTGCCCCTCGCGATCGAACGCGATGCCTGTAACTGGGAACGGCCGCTCGCTTTTGACCGCCAACTCAAATCGCGCGTCGGACTTGAAACCGCCGTCGGCCTCGAGCCCAACCGACCAGACTTCGGGGCCTTCCGCGACGGCGTAAAACAGGCGTCCATTCTGGACTGCGAGGCCGTCGATACGCCGCGCCAACGGTGTGACGCCCCAGGTCACAGACTTTGCCGGATCGAAACTGGCGGACGTAATATCGAGACGCGTGCCGTCGTCTTTCACGGCGGATTTGCCGTTCGCCGGCCGCCCGCTGACACCATGGTCAAAGGGCGTGAGATCGGCGCCCGGGTTGGCGGCGCCAAAGCGATGGATCAGGCCGGTATCAAGGTCGGAGGCATAGAGCATACGGCTCGCAGGGTCGAAGGCGAGCCCGCCGATGCCTGGGCCGCTGTTGAGCACGCCGCCAGACTTCATATTAGCAAACAAGCTGACGGCGCCCGTCGCCTGATCGATTTTCCAGATGCTGCCGGGGCCGGCATCGGGGGAATTGCCAAACTGCCCGTCGGCGAATTTTGCGCCCGGGCCGCCGGTTTTCAAGCGATCCGGCTGGCCGTCGCCATCTTTGTCTGGCCCGACAACGTTGAGACCAAATGCCGACGTCGCGGCCGTATAAAAGCCTGGGGTCGCCGTGCCGTTAGCCGGCGCCGTATCGGCGGCAAGGCCGAAGACGTGTCCGATTTCGCGGGCCTTGAACGCGCGCTTGACCGGCGGGTTCAGCATCTGGCCCGCCATCGGCCCGTTCAGCGACTGCATATCAAAAATGCGCAGCGTCACTCCGTCCGGGTCAACAACCGTCTTGGTGATCGGATCGACGCCTGGCTTGAGGGCCTCGACCTGCAGCTTCACTCCTGCAAAGCCGGTGGCCGCGATGTCGCCGGGAAGGATCGGGCTTGGAGGTATGGGAGGGGAAGCCTGCTCGGCGCGGCTTGGAACCGATAGCGTGAGCAGGACAGACGTCAGAACCGCGAAGCGGCCAATCAAACTGTAAGAAAGCATCAACAAACCTGCCCAGGACATTACCGAGCCGCTTCCAACCGGCGCGTGTCAACACAGAGAAAGCGATTATTGAATTCTGACCAATGAGCTTAGGATACTATCCTAACATGCTTCTAACATGCTTCTCGGTCCAGAGCGACTCGTGTGTGCGTGATTGTCCATTGAGTGATGCAATGATCGGGCTGTTTCACGGCGAGGCCGATCATCTGCTTAAGGAAATTAACCTTAACGGCCATGCGCCCGAACTCACGCGTTTGCTCCGGCGTTGACATGATACTCTTGACTCGATCATTTGACACCCTGCAGCGCTGCGACGCTGGCTTCTGCTCGCGATCGTCTGCTGTTCAGAAGGAATTCGTCACTATCGAGGCTGTCGCCCTTCAAGGTGAGCCGGTGGGCGTTGTGCACAAGCCGGTCCAGAATGGCGTCGGCGATGGTTGGGTTGGCGATGGCCTCGTGCCAGTGTTCGACCGGCAGCTGGCTGGTGACGATGGTGCTGCCGCGGCCGTGCCGGTCGTCGACAATTTCGAGCAAGTCACGGCCCTGGTCCGGCGTCAGACTGGCGAGATCGATCTGCTTCTAGCCTCGCCAAGCCGGGAATCGGCCCGAGCGCGAGAAGTCGACCATGACGGACAAGCAGCGACATCAGCGAGATCTGTTCGAGACGCCAGCGCCTGCCGGTTTTGTACAAGCAGAGATGGCGCATAATCAAGCGCTGGGACTATCGTTTATCCCGTGCGATTTCACTTTGCCCGCTTATTTCGGCGCAAATGCGCACGAAAGGCGTCGAGAGTCTGGGCGCTGACATGGTGCTCGATGCCTTCGGCGTCGGCGTCGGCCGTAACGGCGTTGACGCCGAGCGAAATGAGAAATTCGCGCACCACATTGTGCCTCTCGCGCGCACTCATGGCCAAATCCTGGCCCTGGGAGGTGAGAAAAATCGAGCGATACGGCTTCATGGAGACGAGCCCGTCGCGCTGCAGCCGCTGCAGGGCATTGTTGACCGTCGCGCTGCTGACACCGAGTCTTGCAGCCAGATCGACGGCGCGCGCCTCGCCGGTGGTATCGATGAGGTCGGCGATCAGCTCGACGTAATCTTCCGCAAGCTCGGTTTGATGGGCCTCGCGCACGCGCTGAAAGCGTACGGCTTGCAGTTTGGCGGCCTCGCTCTGTTCAGCGGGACGCCCAAGCACAACCTTCAATGCCATCTTTTTCGTCACGGTTGTCTCGCTTCGCACTTGTCCCGGGATGCCTCGAACTCTCAATGGAGGCTCAAATATTCGGGCGTTGACAATAAAATTAGTACAGGCTAACTTTTATTGGTACAACTAAAATCTAACACGTCTGTTGATAGCCGTGTAACAAGATCGAGATAGACCGTTCGATGCTAAGTGATGGAACCATCGATGCCGCTGGCGGGCATGCCTCGGCCAAAAGGGGTTGGCGGCAAAAAAGCGAGAACCCGCCGTTGTCGGAAGTTTTCCGCTCGATCCGCGTTCCCATGACGGGCACCGGTTGGAGGAAGTTCGCAGCGTTTTCGGGCCCCGGATACCTCGTCGCTGTCGGCTACATGGACCCTGGCAACTGGGC
>JANNUW010000391.1:0-1429 GCA_031414095.1 Hyphomicrobium sp.
ACCAAGAATCGCGCCGATTTCGGCCAAACTTGCTACTGCCGATCCCACCAAAGGACAGGCCGTCTTTGTCAATAAATGTGTGCATTGCCACTACATCGAATCAAAGAAAGGCACCAAATTGGGTCCCAATCTTTGGGGCGTAGTCGGTCGGCAGAAGGCGTCGATGCAAGATTTTTCCTATTCGGAGACATTGAGAAACTGGGGCGCGTCGTGGAGCTACGAAGACCTAAACGCATTCCTCTGGGGACCCAAGATTATTGCGCCAGGTGTGCGTATGAAATTCGCGGGTATCGAAGACGAGGCAGAACGGGCAAATCTGATTGCCTACTTGCGCATCCAGTCCGACGAGCCCGAACCACTACCCTGACTGCCCCCGGCGAGATGCAGAAGGAGTGGCGCGGCTCATGAGATTTATGACTACTCTTGGCCCCAAGCCGACCTCAAGGTTGTTTTGTAAAATGTCCGCTCAATCTGGTAAAGCCGCCAGGCGCTGCTGGCTATGCCGACAACCACACCTCACTTGTAAAGTCTTTAATTTTTTCCACCCTGGTTGACAAGCCGAGAAGTTCCGAAGAATTTGCTTTCGTCACAATCACGAGGGCAGTGCATGAGTTGGCAATGGGATCAGATAACAGCGTTAGCATCTGTAGTGGGCGTGGTCGGCGGTTTGATCTCCGTCTATTTTCTCGTTCTGGAAGTTCGGCGCAATGCGCAAGCGATTGAAGGCACGACAGTTCAATCTCTAATGAGCTTTGAAAAAGACGTCTATCACATGCTTGCCAACAACGCTGGCGTTTATTTGCGCGGATGCGAGGACATTTCCAAACTTTCCGCAGAGGAGAAATACCAGTTTGAAAGACTGGTTGCTGCGCAAATGTCATTATTCTATAGCGCGTTTGTTCAGCATGGCCAAGAGCTCATTGATGATGAGGTCTGGGAGGCCTACGCGACGGCACTTAGAAAGTATCTAAGCAAACCCGGATTCGCGCTAGCCTGGAAAACTTTTGAAACAGGCTACCCCAAGAGCTTTCGGGACATGGTCGACAAGGGCTGATTTCACGCGCAGCTTGCTATTCGAAAATATCGGTAGGTACTTCTAGACTCAGAGATATACTTTATGGGCTGAACAAAGAAATCAATATCAAGCAATCTTATCGACTCCCGGTGTTGGCCCATTGGAGACCTCTTGGTCAAACACCAGAATGTCCGCTCACCGTGGCGAAGCTGACGTTGGTCCAATGACCAGTTGCAAACATACCAATTTCCCAGTCGGGTCGGCCATGATCAGACCAAGCCCGGCGACGAGGACCAAAGTGTGGCTCAAATCCGCGATAGCTAGAACCCCCGGAAAGGAGGGGACAGTGTCGACAGCGTCTCGAAATTGCCGGAACTGTGTGCAGCGCCTGCAGGAGAGGGGAAAGATAGCGCC
>JANNUW010000392.1:0-1049 GCA_031414095.1 Hyphomicrobium sp.
CCTCGGACCAGACGACCGTTGCTCCCATCAGCGCGCCGTTCGATGAATTTCATGATTTTCCACTACGAAGGCAGCAACAACGGTAGCGCCCATCACATGTGCTGCATGAGCGCTAGTTGCGAACGTAACAACGCATGCCCACAGAATCCACCATCAATACTAGGCTGACTGCAGGCCGGACGCGCCGGTCGCTTGACGGGTACAGCTGACGGTGAAGTTGAAGGATTGCCGAGGTCGAATCAACCACTCTGGCTCACTAGCGAGAGGCGCCGGCGATATGACGGTTGAGACGCAGAGAGTTTGCCGGCGTCATGATCCTGCCGGCGACGCGATTGCGAAGCGCTCGACAGCGGCACGATCGACGTCGATCCCCAGACCAGGACCATCGGGGATCACGACAGTGCCATCCTTATGTTCAAGCGGTTGCACCAGGACCGCCTGACGAAACGGATGCTCGGACCGGTCGAATTCCAGCATCGGCTCTCGCGGCGTCAGACGCGGCGGCGTGTGCGGCAACACGGCGAGCAACTGCAGCGCGGCTGCGAGGCCCACTCCTGTGCCCCAGACATGAGGCACGTAACGGACCCCGAAAGCGGTCGCCATATCAGCGATCTTCTTACATTCCGAAAGACCGCCGGCCGCGCACGTATCGGGCTGTAGGATATCGATGGCGCGCCGCTGAAGGACTTCGCGGAAACCCCAGCGGGTAAACTCACACTCACCGCCGGCCACGGGTATCGGCTGGCCCCGGCGCACCTCCACATAGGAATCGAGGTCGTCAGGAACAACCGGTTCCTCGAACCAACCGATGTCGAGATGGGCCACCCTTCGCCCCAGATCGATCGCCTCAATCGCGTCGAAGCCGTGGTTGGCGTCCAGCATGAGCCCGATACGGGGGCCGATCGCCTCGCGAACGGCGCGGATCAGCCTCTCGTCCTCCTCGACGCCGAAGCCGATCTTGAGTTTCACCGCCGAAAAGCCCTCTTTGACGTAGTCACACGTCTCACGCACGATGTAATCAAGCGGATCGCCAGAGCGCAGGCGGTAGG
>JANNUW010000393.1:0-2528 GCA_031414095.1 Hyphomicrobium sp.
GCTTTCGATGGTTCTGGAGGGGCGTCACTCATCAGATCACACTTTCAAGTAACCGGGGTCAGACCCCGCTACTATGTTTCCGCGCGTGGCGGCCGGCTCGCGGGACGCGAGTCGCCACGCGCAATCAATAAGTATCGGTGCCCGCTTCGGCGGCGCGCAGCCAGTTGAAGTGGATCGGGAAGCCTTCGCCGAGCAGCAGGTTCGTCACTTCCGTCAACGGCAGGCCGACGACGTTGGTATACGAGCCCGCAATTTTCTGGATGAAGCAACCGGCGAGGCCCTGGATCGCATAGCCGCCGGCCTTGCCGCGCCACTCGCGCGAGGCGATGTAGGATTCGATTTCCGATTTACTGAGATGCTTGAAGCGTACTTTCGTATCTACAATACGGGTGATCACCCGGTCCTGTGGCGTGATCAGGCAAACGCCCGTCAGCACCCAATGACTGCGTCCCGAGAGTTTCTGCAAAAATTTTGCAGCCTCTTCCATGTGCTGCGGTTTGCCGAACACCTTGTGGCCGTAAGCGACCACAGTATCGGCCGCGAGCACATAGGCGTTGGCGATATCGCGGTCGTTGGCGATCTGGTCGCGCGCGGCTTCGGCCTTGGCGCGCGCCAGCCTGAGGGCGAGCCCACGGGGCATTTCACCCATGCGCGGATCTTCGTTAATGGATGCGGGACGCAGGGCATCGGGCTCGACACCCACTTGCGCCAGCAAGGTCAGCCGCCGCGGACTGGCCGAGGCAAGCACCAAACGCGGCTTGTGCACAATCGAGGTATCGCGGCCGGCCTCGCGCGCCAATTCCTGGCGCAGGGTTTCGCGGCGCGGGCTGTCGGTGCGCCCGAAAGCGGAAAAAAGCGCGGCCCTGGCTGACGTCATGCGCAGAAAAGTCCACTGTTCGGTGAAGTCGTTGGCACGGAAGATGCCTGTAGCCACGATGCGAAATCGTAGCCACTTCGCGGCCGACATTGCCGACCACCGGGACCAAATGCAAGCCGTTAGGAACAAGGCTAGCGCACTTGCCAAGAAATGCCGGTTATGGAGTAGACTTCAAGAGATATAAACGCGAGCGAGGTGCCCGGCCAATGATTTCCAAGGACGCAGCCGCAGACATGCTCGCCCGCACCGCCTTGTTCGGTGCCATGGAAGCCGATCATCGCCGCGCCGTGGTGCAGGAAATGCGCGAGATCGCTTTCGATTCCAACCAGGCAATTTTTGCCCGTGGCGACCCGGGCCGCGATATCTATTTCGTCATGACGGGACGCGTGCGTTTGTCGGTCTTGACGCCCGAAGGCCGCGAGCTGTCGTTTGCGCATGCCGAAGCCGGACAGATTTTCGGCGAGATCGCAGTTCTCGATGGCGGCATGCGCACGGCGGATGCAACGGCCGTGACCAAGGTCCAGAGCTTGGCTCTTTCGAAGGCGGCGCTCATGCGCCTCATGGAAACGCGGCCCAAAGTCAGCGAAGGCGTCATCAAGTTTTTATGCAACCGCGTGCGCGAAGCCGATCAGCAGCTCGAAGGCATCGCGCTCTACCCGATCGAAATAAGGCTGGCGCGTTTCTTCCTCGCCGCCGCCCGGCAAAAGGCCGGCGCTAAAGCAGAAGGGAAGGTGCTGCTCGATTTGCCGATCTCGCAAAGCGAACTGGCCTTGCTGATCGGCGCGAGCCGCCCGAAGGTCAACGCCGCATTGGCGTTGCTGGAGGACGGCGGATCGATCGTACGTAGCGACGGCGGCTTCACATGCGATCTGGACGAACTCGAAGCGCTTGCCGGCGCTTGATTTCGTCGCGCGCTGGTTTCGCCAGCGCCATCTAGTGGGGAGAGGCTTTTGGACTTTAACACTCCCCAACGGCCTGTCACGCCGGTCAACGATCAGCCAGCACTTGGCGCAGAGGCTGACGGCCCGTCCTTATGGGGCCGGCTGGTTGCGTCCGCGGGCGGGACCTTAGCGTGGCTCGCGCAACTGGGCACCGGCCGCTACACGCTCGAAGTAAAACGCCGTCTCATGATCCTCAACATGATGGCGTATCTCGTTTCCATTTCGACCCTGGTTTACGGCGTGCAATACAGCATCCTCGATTTCCAGAAGTACGAGCCGGTCGTTTGGATCAATCTCGCGCTCGTCTCTCTCGCCGTCCTCATTCCTTATTCGCACCGCTACGGCGAGATCGCGGGCGGCCTGCTGCTCGTCGGCATCGAGTATTTGGCGCAGGTGGGGTTTACGGCATATCTCGGGCGATCGGCGGGTTTCCAGCTGCATTTCGTCGTCGCTGCCGCCGCGCCGTTTGTCGTTCTAGGCTTGCAGCGCTTGTGGCTCATCATGCCGATAATCATTATCGGGCTTGGGCTGCACCTTTACTGCTGGTTTTGGTTTCCCCACTCGGCGGCCCTCATCGTGGCGGAGCCTGAATTACTGAATTCGATTTACGTGCAGGCCGCGATCACGACGTTCGCGATCATCGGCGCATCGGTTTACTATGCGTTTAGCCTCGCTGAAAATGCCAAGGCAGAAACCGAGGCGCTGCTACG
>JANNUW010000394.1:0-2229 GCA_031414095.1 Hyphomicrobium sp.
GAGGGCATTCACGGCCCCCTCCCGCGTCGGGGCCGTCGCGCGCATCGTGGCGTCGCCGACGAGTTTCGCCTCGAACTGGCCGTCGGTTTCCTCGATCAAAACGGGCACGGTCATTGCGTGAGCCTCGGGGCGACATCGCTATCGTACCCCGCCCCGTCGCCCGCCACAACCGTTACGGCCACAGCAGTGGGTCCCGGCTGACCGGCTTTACGTCGTACGCACCGGCAAAGTGCAAATTATCACTTATGGAACTGTGCTCGAGAACGTCGGCCCAGGGCACGTGTTCGGCGAAATGGCTCTGATCGACGGCGCCCCGCGCAGCGCTGCCGCAATGGCGGCCGAGCCCACGGAAGTAACAGCCATCGATCGGGAGACGTTCTTATATCTCATCAAACGTAACCCAGAGTTCGCGTTGAAAATGATGCAGGTCCTTACGCACCGTCTACGCCGCATGAATTCGAGCCTTTGACGGGCGCCAGCCCCTCGCCGGACGGCGATTCTTAACTGAACGATGTTTTTCGCCGCAGGCTCTCGCCTTTGGGCCCAACTGCTGTATAAGGGCGCCACTCACGCGATGGCGAAAGCTACGCGTGCGTTTTCTATGCGACCTTGCTGGACGACATCCCGGCTATGGCCGCCCAAGGCTCTGCAACGCTTTTTCTTGCACAGCCAACCTTCATCCTTAACTCGAAAGGAGTTCCCGATGTCGCTTATCCATCCTGTCCGCAAGGCGGCGAAGACGACTGTTATTGCTGCCAACGCAACGAAGCCCAACGATACCGGCTCGCCAGAAGTGCAGATCGCGATCCTCACCGAACGCATCAACCACCTGACCGAGCACTTCAAGATCCACAAAAAAGACAATCATTCGCGCCGCGGCCTGCTCAAGATGGTCAGCCAGCGCCGCCAGTTGCTCGACTACGTCAAGGGCAAGGATCAGCCCCGCTACCAGAAGATCATCGAGAAGAACGGCATCCGCCGCTAAGAACTGCAGGTGTCTGACACTCCGGGTCAGACACCTTTTTCGTGCCGCCCTGTTGGCGCCATTCCACCGTTGAGCGTTCACGTCATAGCACGCCAACGGTGTCTGACCCGAGTGTCAGACACCGCCTACCGACTGTCCGTCCGACCGAGAGAAGCAAAAAGCGAAAGACGAAAAATCATGTTCGATATCCATCGTGTAGAAATTGAATGGGGCGGCCGCAAGCTAAAGCTTGAGACCGGCCGCATCGCCCGCCAAGCCGACGCCTCCGTCATCGCCCAATACGGCGAGACCACGGTTCTCGCCAACGTCGTTGGCGCCAAGTCCGCCAAACCCGGTATCGACTTTTTCCCGCTGACCGTGAATTACCAAGAGCGCACGTACGCTGCCGGCAAAATTCCAGGCGGCTACTTCAAACGCGAAGGCCGCCCCTCTGAAAAAGAGACGCTGACCTCGCGCCTCATCGACCGCCCGATCCGGCCGCTGTTTGTCGACGGCTTCAAGAATGAAGTGCAGGTCGTCATCACCGTTCTCAGCCACGACCTCGAGAACGATCCCGACATTCTGGGCATGGTTGCAGCCTCGGCTGCCCTCACGCTGTCCGGCCTCCCCTTCCTCGGCCCGATCGCGGCCGCCCGCGTTGGCGTCATCAACGGCGAATTCGTCCTCAACCCCATGGTTGAAGAGATGAAGGAAAGCGTCCTCGACCTCGTCGTCGCCGGCACGCACGATGCCGTCATGATGGTTGAGTCAGAAGCCAAGGAGCTTCCCGAAAAGCAGATGCTCGAAGCCGTGATGTTCGGCCACAAGCACATGCAGCCCGTCATTCAGGCCATCATCAAGCTCGCGGAAAAAGCCGCCAAGGATGCCTGGGACATCAAGATCCCCGACGGCACCAAGTATGCCGCGAAGGTCAAGGAAATCGCCGGGGCCGATCTCAAGGTCGCTTTCTCGACCAAGGAGAAGGCCAAGCGCCAAGAACTCGTTTCCGCGGCCAAGAAGAAGGTCATGGAAGGCATTGCCATCCCCGCCGACGACGCCAACGAGAAAGTCCTGCTCATCGGCGCCTTCAAGGCGCTCGAAATGGACATCATGCGCTCCGACGTGCTGGCCACCAAGAAGCGTATCGATGGTCGCGACCTGACGACGGTTCGCCCCATCATTTCCGAAGTGCACATCCTGCCGCGCACCCACGGCTCGGCGCTGTTCACGCGCGGCGAGACGCAGGCGTTGGTCGTTGCCACGCT
>JANNUW010000395.1:0-1578 GCA_031414095.1 Hyphomicrobium sp.
GCATCAAGCCTCGATCCTCCGACAGTCGTCCACGAATGCCTAAGCGACACCGCACGGTACTGCATGGGTTGATCTAGGCGTAACCCGTTCCCTGCAGCGCGTCCCCACAACCCGTATTGTCCTAATCATTTCAAAAACACGTCAACCTCCTAATGCGGCGCGATAAGGGCGGTGGCTTCGACGTTTGTCTAACCGGTCGCTGTAGCGATCATCGCCGGCCGACCGTCAGGGCGAGCCGACCCGCCGCAGCCGTTCCTCCGCACCCGGCGCACCTAGCGCGCGCGCACGCTCATACCACTTGCGGGCCGTTTCGGGATCGCCCTTCAACCCTTTGACGCCCAGCCGATCAAGCTCCACGGGATCGAATGTCGAGCCCATTGCAATTGCAGCCTCGGCAAGGCCGGCGTCGGCAGCTTTCTGAAAGAGCTGGCGGGCAGACGCCACGTCGCCCCCGGCCAGTATCGAATTCGCCCTGGTCAAAAACATAACCGCGCGTTCGCGATCTTCCGGCTTCATGGCCGGCGGAGGGGCAGGAGCAATCCGCTGCAATGGCGCCGGTGGCGGCCGGGTCAGGTCGCGCGCGGGTGGCCCAAGTGACGCGCTACTCGGTTGCCGCACAACAGCCGGCGCTGCGGCGGTGCCGGGCGCGCTAAGTGCGCCGGCTGTAACCGCCAATGTTACTTTGCTTTCGGCGAGCACAGTGCCGTCGATTGCGAGTAAAGTCAGCTGGAGCTCGTTGCGTCCCGACGTCGAGAGCGGCACGGTCAGCTTCAAATCGTTAAGCCCGATGATCGGCAATGCCCATGTGCCCGCAGATACCACATGGCCATCGGAGAACACCGCTTGCGGCGGCAATCCCCTGACGCGCAGAAAACAATTGCGAGGCAAAGCATCGACGGGGCCGACTTGGATTGGCAATGGTGTTTCGACCATGGGCTCGATCAGCACGATTGCGGCCGCCGTTATGGTTGGCGCCGATTTGGAGCCCTGAGCGTGGACCGGCCCGCCGGCCAGCGTCGCTGCGAGAACGATACGTCCCGAAAGCGCACAAACGCGTAGCAAACTCGTGCTCAACATTTTACGACGCCCTCCAAAATCGCGGCCGCTGGTGCCACTCAAAGCAAAGTTAACGCGCCCCGCGAGTACCGCTCGCATACAAAAGCTCGAAATATATCCGCATCGGTTAACAGGAAAATAACTGCGTCCTCATGAGTTCAGTATCAACTCCCCATTTCAGCAATCGTCACGGTGCGCCTACACGGCGCAGCCGATCTTCAGCTCCGGCCGCGCCCAGTGTGCGTGCGCGCTCATACCATTTCCGGGCGACGACAGCGCGGGTCCCACCACTGCGCTCAAATATCTATAGCCGCATGTCGCCCGTCAAATGTGCAGCCGCAATGTTTTTTTCGTGGCGAGATCAGGGCAAAAGTCCAATCACCCGGTACCTGAGCAACAGCACTTGCTTGACAGCGGCGGCGAAGCTGCAAATGAAGTGCGCTGTGCCGATCGCCGGCACAAACCGCGATAGCCCTTACCTGCATTGGTTGGCAGCGAGTGAGAGGATGTGTCCATGCCCGA
>JANNUW010000396.1:0-1863 GCA_031414095.1 Hyphomicrobium sp.
GGATTTCTTGTTCAGCAAATGCTCAATTCGTACGAAGCCGTCAGCCCCCGCGCTTGATCGTCTGCACGGCCTTGTCCATGGCTTGCAGGAAATTCGAACGGTCGGCGCGCGTAAAGCTCGCGTTGTAACCCTTGCTTTCGCCTGTTTCGCGCAAGTGAGCCGAAAGCTCGCGCATGGCGAGCGCCATGCCGATGCCGGCTTCAGTAAAGGGTTTTCCTGTGGGACCGACCACCTGCGCGCCAGCATTCAAGCACCGCGCGGCGAGCGGGATGTCAGCGGTCACCGCGATGTCGCCGGGACCGATCCGCTCGGCGATCCAGTCGTCGGCGGCATCGGGCCCTTCGTTGACGATCACGCGGCGCACCAACAGGCTATCGGGCAGGCGCATGTGGCTGTTGGATACAAAATGTATGACGGCCTGACAGCGCTCGGCCACTTTGAGCGCTTCGTCTTTGACAGGACAAGCGTCGGCATCAACGAAAATTTGCATTCAAACCCTTGAGGCGCGCGACTTAATCGAAAGATGCGCGGGAGAGGTTCGCCGTAGCGGGATGCGGCGAGACCTTTCGCAACACGGCTCGATCAATCGGAATCATCGAAGGCTTGGCCGATGACCCACACAGCTCCTAACGACGCAGAAACGGTAAACACCAATCCTATGGCCGATAGCATGTAGGTCTTCCCACGTTTGCCCGATGAGACTTCAAGCTGTGCCAAAGTGCAGCGAGCCGAATCAGACCACAAGTCCAAAGATCCGGCAATCCCTGCTCAAGTACTAGGCAACAGGCAGTGTGCGCCCGAGATGCAAACTGAGACGGCCAGAAAACTAACCAATGCTGAGACTTTGTGATCTTTTCCGCTGCGAGAACTACCAAATTCTCATGCAAAAAAAAATCACGTTGCGACCTGCGTGCAGCACCTTTGCAACATCCGCGAACGCGTCTAGCGCGCCAATTCCTTTAACCCCTTGCGAATCAGCGCGGCCGTATCGGCGCCAGCTCCGAGTTCTTTCATGGCGGTCGCAACTGCCGCCGCCGCCTGCGCCGGATTGTAACCAAGATTGTTCAACGCCGACATCGCTTCGGCTGCTGAATTGCCGACGGGGGGCCCTAACGCCACGCCACCGGTTGCCGACGCCGGCACATTCAATCCAGCGACAGACAAGGCCGGCGCCTTGTCCTTCAGTTCCATGGTGATACGCTGCGCCAGCTTCTTGCCTACGCCTGGCGCTTGCTCGACCAGGGCGAAGTTTTGCAGTGCAATGGCGTTGGCGAGTTCTTGCGTGCTCATGACGCCAAGCAAAGCCAGCGCCACCTTGGAGCCGACACCTTGAATCGTTTGCAGCGTGCGAAACCAGCTGCGCTCAACCTCGCTCTGAAAGCCATAAAGCTTGATGGCGTCTTCGCGGACGTGGGTGTCGATCGTGAGAACCACCTCGTCGCCGACTTTCATATTGCGCAGCGTGCGCGACGACATCTGGACTTCGTAGCCAACGCCGTTGACGTCGATGATGGCGATGCTCTCGCCGATGGCGTCGACTTTACCGCGCAGTTTTCCAATCATGTCGCGGCCTCGCGCAGCGCCCGCGCGGCAAGCGCCTGCGGGCTCGACCGGTGATTGGCATGACATATGGCGATGGCCAGCGCGTCGGCCTCGTCGGCGCTGTCGAATTTTGCCTTAGGTAAGAGGTAGCCGATCATGACCTGAACCTGGTGCTTATCGGCATGCCCGGCGCCGACCACGGTCTTTTTGATGAGGTTGGCTGGATATTCGGCAACCCGTAGCCCTTGCATAGCCGGCGCCAGCAGCGCCATGCCGCGTGCCTGTCCAAGCTTCAGCGTCGAGCGCGGGTTTTCGTTGACG
>JANNUW010000397.1:0-1227 GCA_031414095.1 Hyphomicrobium sp.
CTGACCTCAACGGGAAACGTCTAGAACTCTTGCGAGAGATCATTCCGGACCTGCGCCGCGTCGCTATCGTCGCTAACCCTGAGCATCCCGGCGAGCACCTCGAACGGTCCTATTCGGAAGAGACTGCGCGGCGGTTGGGCATAACGACTGAGTATTTTCCGACACGTTCCAACGAGGAGCTGACCGGTGCCTTGAACACCATGGCGGGGAAGCCGCCGCAAGCGATATCCCTATTTGCCGATGGGTTCGCAATCCAGAACCGTCAGCGGATCATCGATTTTGGCATGAGCCACCGTGCGCCGGTCATTTCCGGCTGGCCCGTCTTTGCTCAAAGCGGTGCAATTTGCACCTACGGTCCGCATCTGGTCGACTCGTACCGGCGGCTCGCCCACTATGTCGATCGCATCCTCAAGGGGGCGAAGCCTGCAGATCTCCCGATCGAACAGCCGACGAAGTTCCAGCTTGTTGTCAACCTGCGCACGGCCAAAACTTTGGGCCTGACCGTTCCACCCTCACTTCTGGTGCGTGCTGACGACGTAATCGAGTGAGCCTGCCAGGCATCCGTAGACGCCACTTGCTGCGATGCACGAGTCCGGTCGTGGCCCGTCTCGACGTTACGACCGCCGCCACAGCCGCAACCTGCAAACCTGACCGTCGAGCAAATGCAGCGCGGAATTTGTAAGCGCCGGAGACAAAGTCCCTCAGTGAAGCAACCGAGTCGTTCGGTTGCGCCGGAGTAAAAATCCGGCGACTGAAAGCCCTGTGCCGCGTTCGGCCGAGGGCGGGGATGAAGCACGTGGATCTGTATGTGAAGGTTCGGCACGCGGTTCAGATCGAGGGCTTGAGCAAGCGGGAAGCGGCACGACGGTTCGGGATTGATCCGAGGACCGTGACCAAGATGATGACGTTCTCGGTGCCGCCGGGGTACGTGCGCTCGAAGCCGCCGGTGCGTCCGAAGCTCGATGCATTCACCGCGACGATCGACAAGATCCTCGCCGACGACAAAGCCAGACCGAAGAAGCAGCAGCACACGTCGAAGCGGATCTTCGAGCGGCTGCGCGACGAGCACGGGTTCAGCGGCGGCATCACGATCGTCAGGGACTACGTGGCGGGCTGGCAGCAGCGCTCGGCCGAGATGTTCGTGCCGCTGGTGCATCCGCCGGGCCATGCGCAGGCCGACTTCGGCGAAGCCCTTGCGGTGATCGGCGGCGTCGAGCGCAAGATCCA
>JANNUW010000398.1:0-4941 GCA_031414095.1 Hyphomicrobium sp.
CGAAGACGATTTGATGCGTTTGATTCCCCAAGCGTACGCCTTCCACGCCCACCACTGGCTGATTTTGCATGGCCGCTATCTTTGCAAAGCGCGCAAGCCCGAGTGCCCGCGCTGCCCCATCCTCGACATCTGCCGCTTCAAGGAGAAGACAGTGTGAAGTGGTCACTGTGCCGCCCAGACGCGCTGCGTAGGTTGGGTCAAGCGCAGCGCGACCCAACACCTTCACGCGCTCGAAAATGTTGGGTCGCGCGAAGGCTTGACCCAACCCACAAGCCGCGTACTAAAATCAAACTCCTATTGGTTTTTTTGGCGATGACTATCTGTGTCGGAGGTCCGCCGCCAAGTCACGCTGAAGAGGCCGCGCTCATCCATGGCATCACCCATGGCAGGGAGATCACGAAGGCCGCCGTTGGGCCTTTGGCCGCCGGTTATAAATTAAGCGACAGCACACTAGCATTCGATGGTGGTGAGCCCAAACCACCATCTTTCAATGGCGGTGAGATCAGAGCGGGCGTGGTGCCGGATTATGCACGCCTAATCGCGGACGCGGCTTCATACGATGGCCTCTACGTTCCTGGTCCACATTTGCTTATCGAAAACGTCACTATCCAAACACCCCTGGATATTTACACGCCTCTGCCCGTCGTGCTGCGGGGCGTGTTCTTGCACGTCTTGAAAGGCGGACATTGGGCGATCCACACGCGGCCTGGCTCGGGATCCCTGTATGTGTTGTGGTCGCGTGTCGGGGGCTCGAATTGGTACGATGGGCCCACATTGGAAGTACAAACAGCCATCATGCTGCGAGGTGGTCCGGCGTATATTTATCGCTCGCACATCACGCTTGCCGGCGACGGTATTCACGCGGACGCGACAAACGCCACGATTGTGGAAAATTTGATCGACGGCCTGGTGGCGCGCGAGGGCTCGCACAACGACGCCATTCAAACGGCCCCACAAGCCCGAGGCGTGGTCATCGAGCGCAACCGCATTCACAACGCCAATCCGCAAACAAGCTGCGTTTATAACGCGGGCAGCGACGTCGACATTCGCGACAACTATCTGGCGGGCGGCGGCTGGGTCATTTACGGCGGCGCAAAAGACAACGGCCACGGCGGCGAGGGCGCGCGCAACGTGCGCGTCACCGGCAACATCTTCGGGCTCGACTATTTTCAAAAATCGGGAAACTTCGGACCCGTGGCCTATTGGGATCAGGCCAGCTCGTGGCGCGAAAATCACTTCTCGAACGGCCAAAGCGTGGTGCCGCCGTAACCGGCGTAAAATCGAGAGGGGCGTAAATCCCCCTCTCCCCTTGGGGAGAGGGTTGGGGTGAGGGGGCAGTTCGTCGTTAGAGCCCGCCCCCCTCACCGGCGCTTCGCGCCCGCCTCTCCCCAAGGGGAGAGGCTGACCAAGATCTTCCTCACCGTGCAAGAGCTACGAGTGTCTGGCAGTGCAGATTACAGTTGCCGGCATCTTGCTCGGCGGAGCATCTCCGCTCCCCAAGGGGAAAGGCTGACCAAGCATCTCCTTCTACCTTACGTCCGAACGGCAATTCCGGCCGCTGCCATATGCGCCTTGGCCTGCGCGATGGTGTAGGTGCCGAAGTGGAAGATCGACGCTGCCAGCACGGCGCTGGCATGACCGTCGCGGACGCCTTCGACCAAATGATCGAGCGTGCCAACGCCGCCCGAGGCAATCACCGGCACGGCGACGGCGTCGGCTATGGCTCTTGTCAACGGCAGATCAAATCCCGCCTTGGTGCCGTCGCGGTCCATGGAGGTCAGCAGTAATTCGCCCGCGCCCAGCGAGACGACTTCCTCAGCGAAAGCGATCGCGTCGAGACCCGTCGGCTTGCGGCCGCCGTGGGTGAAGATTTCCCAGCGGTC
The DNA here is from genome assembly GCA_031414095.1 of Hyphomicrobium sp. Classification (GTDB taxonomy): domain Bacteria; phylum Pseudomonadota; class Alphaproteobacteria; order Rhizobiales; family Hyphomicrobiaceae; genus JANNFX01. The sequence goes on from JANNUW010000398.1 coordinate 1,884, forward strand.
GAGCGCTCCGGGAGCGGAGACCTTTTTGGCATCGATCGCGACGACGATACATTGCGAGCCGAATTTCTCCGACGCTTCGCGCACGAACTCCCGGCGCGTGACGGCGGCCGTGTTAATCGAGACTTTGTCGGCGCCCGCTTCGAGCAGCTTGCGGATGTCGTCGACGGTGCGCACGCCGCCGCCGACTGTCAGGGGCATGAAGCAGCGCGACGCCGTGCGTTCAACGATGTTGAAAATAGTGTCGCGGTTTTCAACGCTGGCCGTAATGTCGAGGAAGCACAGTTCGTCGGCACCCGCGGCATCGTAGGCGCTCGCGGCCTCGACCGGATCGCCAGCGTCAATGAGGTCAACGAAGTTGACGCCCTTGACGACGCGGCCGTCCTTGACGTCGAGGCAGGGAATGATGCGGGTTTTGAGCGTCATTCCAGGTCCATACGACGGTAAGCCGCCGCAACGCCAGCGCCTTTTGCCGTGCTGTCAACTACGCCTCCTTCGACGAGCCCGGTGCGGCGGTTGCGCCAGAGGGAGGTTCGGAGAAGGCCTCGTCGCTGACCTGGTTCATCGCGATCAGATCGAGGCGATCTTTGAGGAGCGACAACTCGGCAAGCCCGCCTTCAATGGCCGCTGCCAGCGCGCCGACCGTGTGCTGCGCCGGGTCAGCGAGGATGCCGCGCAGTTTGGTTACGAGGTGATGCTGTGTGCTCGCGGTTTCGTTGTCCAGCTCGTCCCGTACGGATGTTTCATCCATAGGTTTGTCAAGATTTGGCTTTAGCGAAGACATCACCCCACTCCTTCCCGCGTTGGCTGCCGTTGCGCTGCAATGCTTAGCGCTCTTAAACGGTCTGCTGGGGTATTTTGCTCGCTGAGGTTTAAGGGTTCGTTAAGCAAGAACCGATTTTTTGGCGAAGGCGGCAGTGTTCTGACACCAACGCTTGGGACTGAGCTCGCGCGTCTCTCATCACCATCATCCCGGCGTCATGGCGGAGCCATGCGAACGCATGGACGGCCGGGGTCCGGTGTTTCGAAGCACATTCAATACCGAACCAAGAACTCTAACGAACAACATGCTGCAACACTCCGGCGGTGACTTGTCGTGGGTGGCCGCCTTCGCGGCCATGACGGGAATAAATGAGAAGCGTCGTCAACCGGACAGCAGTGCGGCCTTCGCCGGGATGACGGCGTTAAAAAGCAAATCTTGGGAATCATCAGTCCTTACCGGAACATTAGATTAGTGCCCGCGCGCCACTTTGGCTTGCGCCAAAAGGGCGAGCGCTTCGCCTGCATCGATGCGGCCGTCGTACAGCGCGCGGCCGGTGATGGCACCTTCGAGCTTGCTGTACGCGGGCTGTAGAATGGCTTTGACGTCGTCGATGGAGGCGAGCCCGCCCGACGCGATCACGGGAATCGCGGTGGCGTTTGCAAGTTCGACGGTGGCCGGCAAGTTGAGACCCTTCAAGATGCCATCGCGCTCGATGTCGGTGTAGATGATGGCCGAAACGCCGGCGTCCTCGAAACGGCGCGCGAGTTCGATTGCCGAGAGCGTTGATGCTTCAGCCCAGCCCTCGACCGCGACTTTGCCGGCCTTGGCATCGATGCCGACCGCAACCCGGCCGGGGAACTGCATGCAGGCGGCCTTGACGAGAGCCGGGTCGCGCACGGCGATGGTGCCGAGAATGACGCGGCGAATACCCTTTGCGAGCCACGCCTCGATGGTCGCCAGGTCGCGAATGCCGCCTCCGAGCTGCACCGGCATGCGCACCGCCTTTAAAATCGCCTCGACCGCCGCGCCGTTGACAGGACGTCCGGCGAAGGCGCCATTGAGATCGACGACGTGGAGATATTTAAAGCCCTGGTTCTCGAAGGCAAGCGCCTGGGCCGCTGGATCATCGTTGAAAACCGTGGCTTGATCCATTTCGCCGAGTTTCAAGCGCACGCATTGGCCGTCTTTAAGATCGATGGCGGGAAACAGGATCAAGTTTTCGGAAACCTTATGCTCGGGGGCCTGACGCGGCCATCAGATTGCTACGATTGGGGCCCATCTGATCGCACGACTAGGTCTGCCGTGCGAGACATAGATTGTCAGGTCAGCCGTCAAGTTTGTCGCGCTCGCATGAGGTGCGGAGCAGGGCTGTGGAGCCGTGAACTTATAGCGTCATTGTGGGTTAGTCGTTTCATCATGCCGTCCAAGCGTTACCCTCAGCAGGGATCTAAAAACAAAGTTCGACAGCTTACGGCTGCCGGACTCGATGCCGCCATAGGTGCACGGCCACTGACCGAGGCCGATGCGATCGACATCTGGATCGCGCGCTGGCTCCGCATCCGGCAGTGCGATCTCATCAAGCGTTACAATTGCGATCCGCGCCGGCTCTATGAGATTTGGGAAGAGAGTCGTTTCGCGGGAACGCGCGCCAAAGCGCTGGCGCTATTTCGCGAGCGCCATCCGTCGTTGATGGACCGCGTTGATCCCGGCGCTCACCGGCGCGTGCCGTCGAGATCACTGCATCCCGACCAGCTCTCGCTGTTTTAGACGATGCGGACGATGCCTCACAAAGGCGTACGCAACACTTAATGCAGTTGCCGTTACCCCTTAAAAAAAATCTCAAGGCAAATCCAGCCTGATCACACCTATTCCTTTGTTATTGCATAATATTGCTTATTTTTCGCAATGAGAACAAATCCTGAACTAATGCTTTACAGGATTCGCGACTCGGCCCATGTTCGCTCTACGTTCTCACCACACTCCTGCCTCCCAGTTCGGCGTATAATAGCTCCCATCATCCCCCCTCCCCGGCCCACGGAGACGCCCCATGCGCACCTTCCTCATCTCATACGATCTCGCCAAACCGCACCTCACCAAGCACGTTGTCGCTCAAGCTATCATGAGCGCGGGACAGAGCTGGGCACGCCCACTCGAGCAGACGTGGTACGTGCGGTCCGACGATAACGAGGAAGCGCTGGAAGCCTGGCTCGCCCGGTTCATCGACACGGACGACGGCTTGCTGATCCAGGCCGTCAAGGAAGATGCCATCATGACCAACACCTCGCTGCGCTGGTTCCG
>JANNUW010000399.1:0-5390 GCA_031414095.1 Hyphomicrobium sp.
GGCGGTTCGGACCACTTCACGGGCGGCGGCGGACGCGACGTTTACACCCTCATGAAGAAAGATTTGGCCGGTGGTGCCGTCGACGTGATTTCGGACTTCAACGTCCGACAGGACGATCTCAACTTGCGCGACTTCGTCAAAGGCAAGGCCAGCCATGACGCCGCCGTTCGCTGGGTCGACCAAGGCGAGAACACGATGATCCAAGGCATGGTGAAAGGCCATTGGACCAACATCGTGCAACTCGAAGGCGTACAAGCCGACGACCTGGGCTACAACATGCTCGCCTAATGAACGCTCCCGGAAACCGGCCCGCCGCCAAGGGGGACGGTTATCCGGGATCACGTCCCTTATTGTTGTTCGAGACGTTGCCTCAATGGCTTGGACGTGACCCCGGCCCGGGTGCCGCTCACGTGCCGCCCCCGCCCGGGGACGCAAAAAGATGGGGATGCGACCGGCCTTGGCCGGCTACAAGATGAACTTCGAAAGATCCGCGTTCTTTGCCAATTCGCCAATGCGGTCGGCGACGTAGGCAGCATCGATGGTCGTGGCTTCTCCGTTGCGATCGGAGGCTTCGAAGGAAATTTCGTCCAGTACGCGCTCCATCACGGTCTGCAGCCGCCGCGCGCCGATATTCTCGACCGTCGAATTGACTTGAACGGCGGCGTCGGCAAGCGCGTCGATGGCATCGGGCGTGAAAGACAACGTCAGGCCCTCGGTGCCCATCAGCGCCACATACTGTTTGATGAGGCTCGCTTCGGGCTCGGTGAGGATGCGCCGCATATCCTCGCGCGACAGCGCCTTCAGCTCGACCCTGATCGGTAAGCGGCCTTGCAGCTCAGGCAACAGATCCGACGGCTTGGCGACATGAAATGCGCCCGAGGCAATAAACAATATGTGGTCGGTTTTGACCGGACCGTGCTTGGTCGAGACGATGGTGCCTTCGATCAGCGGCAGCAAATCGCGCTGAACGCCCTCGCGCGAAACGTCGGCGCCAGCGCGGCCGGCGTCCGACCGCGAGCAGACCTTGTCGATCTCATCGAGAAAAACAATGCCATTGTTTTCGACCGCGCGGATGGCCTCGGCCGTGATCTGCTCGCTGTCGATAAGCTTGTCGCTCTCTTCGGCAATGAGAACAGCGTGACTGTCCCTGACTGTAATGCGCCGCGGCTTCGAACGCCCGCCCATGGCCTTGCTCAGCATTTCGCCTATGTTCATGCCACCCGCCGCGCCGCCGCCAAAGCCGCCTGGGGCTCCGCCCGACAGGTCAAACATCGTCATGCCCTGCGGGGCATCAGTCGTGGTGATTTCGATTTCTTTGTCGGTCAGTTCGTTGTTGCGCAGCTTTTTGCGGAAGCTCTCACGCGTGGCCGGCGCCGAGGCCGCCCCGACCAGCGCATCGAGCACGCGCTCCTCGGCATTTTTCTCGGCTTTGACGCGCACTTCTTTGCGCTTGGCATCGCGTACGAGGGCGATGCCGACTTCGACCAGATCGCGAATGATGCTGTCGACGTCGCGCCCGACATAGCCGACCTCGGTAAACTTGGTCGCTTCGACTTTCAAAAACGGAGCGCCCGCGAGTTTGGCCAGGCGTCGCGAGATTTCCGTTTTGCCAACGCCCGTCGGCCCGATCATCAGGATGTTTTTGGGCAGCACTTCATCTTTGAGGTCGCCCGTCAGCTGCTGGCGCCGCCAGCGGTTGCGCAACGCGATGGCGACGGCGCGCTTGGCGTCGTTTTGACCGATGATGTAACGGTCGAGCTCGGAAACGATTTCACGGGGCGAGAAGGTGGTCATGAACCTATCGATTATTTTGCTGCGGGTTACTCAACTTTGCAACGAAGGCGACTCGAGGCTTTCGACCACCAGATTGGTATTGGTGTAAACGCAAATCTCAGCGGCAATGGCCATGGCCTTGCGCGCGATCTGTTCGGCATCGAGCGGCTGATCGAGAAGAGCGCGCGCCGCCGACAGCGCATACATGCCGCCCGAGCCGATACCCATGACGTGATGCTCGGGCTCGAGCACGTCGCCCGTGCCCGTCAGCACCAGCGACACGTCCTTGTCGGCGACGATCATCATGGCTTCGAGCCGCCTTAAATAACGGTCTGTGCGCCAATCCTTCGCCAGCTCGACGCAGGCCCGCGTCAATTGCCCGGGGTATTGCTCAAGCTTGGCTTCGAGCCGTTCGAACAGCGTGAAGGCGTCGGCCGTCGCGCCGGCAAAACCGCCGATCACATCGCCACGGCCGAGCGGGCGGACCTTGCGTGCGTTGGCCTTGATGACGGTTGCGCCCAAGCTGACCTGACCATCGCCTGCGATCACGACGCGCCCCGCCTTGCGAACCGTCAAAATCGTTGTGCCGTGCCAAGTTGGGACAGACTGCGTCGGCGAGAAATCGGCGCTCATGATTGGTCCTGCACTTGATCTCTTAAAGGCTGGCGGAAAAGACCTGCCAACCGGCCTCAAGCCTGATAAACGCTAAGTCAATGGCAGGCAACAGCGAGGCAGACACGTGAGGCGGCAGGCGACGATTTCGCGCAAAACGAAGGAAACCGAGATTTCGGCCACGATCGATCTCGACGGCAGCGGCGCTTTCGACATCAAAACCGGGGTCGGCTTTCTCGACCACATGCTTGAGCAATTGGCCCGTCATTCGCTCATCGACATCAAGCTCGCCGCCAAAGGCGACTTACACATAGACTACCACCACACCGTGGAAGACTGCGGCATCGTGTTGGGCCAGGCCTTTGCCAAGGCTCTGGGCGATAAACTGGGCATCGCGCGCTATGCCAGCGTGCACCTGCCCATGGACGAAACCCTGACACGCGTCTCGCTCGACGTGTCCGGGCGGCCCTATCTTATATGGGATGTCACCTTCTCCCGCGACAAGCTGGGCGAGATGGATACCGAGCTTTTCCGCGAATGGTTCCAAGCCTTCGCCCAGAACGCCGGCATCACGCTGCATATCGCGACCCTTTACGGCGAGAATAATCACCATATTGCCGAGACCTGTTATAAGGGGTTGGCGCGCGCCTTGCGTGAGGCTGTCTCGATCGACCCGCGCCAAGCGGGCCGGGTGCCGTCCACAAAGGGAACGCTGTCGGTATGATTGCACTTCTTCTGCGAGCCAGGGACGCAAAACACGTGGCCGTTTTTACCATTCATGAGCCGCCAAACGCGCCCGCAGACCGCGTCGACCGGGCCGAAGCCATGGTTTTCGTGGCCGATGGATTCTCCTGGACCGCTGCCAGCCTGGCGCCCCTGTGGCTCGCCTCGCATCAGCTTTGGATGGCGCTTGGAGCCTACCTCGTGGTGGCGAGCGCGGTCGCGATTTCGCTGTACGCAATTGGTGCCGGGACGGGTTGGATGCTGGTTGGACTTATGACTCTCAATGTCTGGCTGGGATTTGAGGCTTCAGAAATTTGGCGGCGGGGCTTATCGGCAAAAAGCTGGGCCGACAGAGGCTCAGTCAGCGGCCGCAATCTGGCGGAATGCGAACGCCGGTTTTTCGACATGTGGCTCGCCGGTCAGCCGGTACGTTCCCGCAACGGAGCGGACCGCAACGACGGCCCGCTTCCATCGAGCGAGGCGGCCGTATTTTCGGATGCTGCCTCAGGCGGCCCGCCGCGTGGCCACGTCTCGTCGCCGGGACACTTTTTGAAGCGGCTGTTTGCCGCCAAGGCTTGAGCCGGCCGGCATGCAGCGCGTTGTCATCATCGACTACGGGTCGGGCAATCTGCATTCGGCCGCTAAAGCATTCGAGCGCGCAGCCCGCGACGGGACCAGCGAAACGCTCGTCGAAGTTTCATCTGATCCCAAGGCGGTTGCGGCTGCCGATCGCATCGTATTGCCGGGCGTTGGCGCCTTTGCCGACTGCAAGCGCGGGCTGATGGCGATTCCTGGCCTGCGCGAGGCCATGGAGACGGCGGTTCTAAAAAAGGCGCGGCCGTTTCTGGGCATCTGTGTCGGGATGCAACTTCTTGCTGGCCGCGGCCTCGAATTTGAGGTCACGGAGGGTTTGGGCTGGATCGGCGGCGAGGTCCGCGCCATTGAGCCTAATGACCCGGCGCTCAAGATCCCGCACATGGGGTGGAATACGCTTGACTTGGCCCGCCCGCACGCTCTCCTTGAAGGCATCGCAACCGGGGAAGGGGGCCTGCACGCCTATTTCGTGCACTCCTATCACTTGACGGGCGCTGCCGGGGACGTGGTTCTGGCGCAAACCGACTATGGCGGGCCGGTCACGGCGATGGTCGCCAAGGGCAACATTGCCGGCACGCAGTTCCATCCCGAGAAAAGCCAGACGCTCGGCCTTAAGCTGATCGGCAATTTCCTGACGTGGAAGCCGTAAGCGCCGTCGCTATTTCGTCTGCAGTTGCCATGAACCGTCAAACGCTCCACCCATGCCGCAATAGCTGCTGCAGGCTTCCGAGGCAGTGACCTTGACGATATTCGGGCCCGGCACACTCTTGATCCTGATTTCACAGTCGCCCGCTTCGTCCATGGTCGCGACCAGTTCATCCTCGTCGTTTCTGGATGCCCCGAAGCCTGCCGAACACGTAGGCGCATTGGAACTGTTCGTGACCGTCGATATGCCGATGCCGGCTGGTCCGTCGCCCGCATCCAGGATAGTCATTTCGCCCGACATGCCCTTCTCGCGGAATTTGTATTGCCCCGTCAGTGACGAGCCGGGCGCGCCCGCAACAACCTTCTTCCAGTTGCACTTGTAATCCGTGGGGTCTTCGGCCTTGGCAGCGGCCTCTTGACAGGCGGCCATGGCATCGAGATAGGGGTCGCCGGCCAATGCCGGCGTGCCGAAGTTGGGCGTTAAAACGATTGCCGCGACGGCCATGATCCGGCCGCGTGCCTGTTTCGACATAGCCATGAGTGGTCCCCCCGATAGTCAGTCTGGAGTGGACGTTACGGGCGGCGGGTCATGCCCGCAAGGCGCGCTGACGCGAGGAGGCAAAGAAATAGGACCGGATCGCGCGACGATCCGGCCCTTGATATTTGATCCGTGGGTGGCGGCCTAATCCCCGAAGGAGCGTCGCCACAACACCAGCCCAAAAATTCAGCTCGCCTGAGCGAACGGCAGTTCGGTCTGCTGCGAAATGGATGCGGCGACCGGGAAGGCGATGACATTGGTATGCTCGTCGACCTCGATGCCGGCGCGGCGCTGACGGAACCAGCGCAGCGAGGTGTTGGTCATGATGGCATCTTCCTTGACGGCCTGGATCAGCAAGCCGTCATCCGTATCGATGAACCGGGCGAGCCAGGCTTCAAGCGCTTCCTCGTTATCATCGGACCGCACGTACCACGTCTGATCGAGCGGGCGTGCCCAGCTTTGTCCGGCGCTCATGATAGCTTGAGCGACAACGTGCTTGGTGAGG
>JANNUW010000400.1:0-1853 GCA_031414095.1 Hyphomicrobium sp.
GTTCTGTATTCCACCACGAAATTGGGCAGGGAGCTGAAAACTCGCCTCCTTGTGCAGGTCTTAAACAGCTCGTTACGGTACCGTCAGCCAACGCGTTGAATAGTTTTGATTTGGCCGTGTTAAATCTTTCAACCGGCCCTTTGGTATCGGCATTCAATTTATCGTATAACTCAACGGCGGCAGACCATTGGTCATCCGTGAATTGTGGCTTTGCTTGAACATATTTCCCGTCCTCAAGCAGGGGAAGTTTCAATTCAGGCCTCCGGTGCCGCAGCTTGGAATAAACATCCAATAGTTCCCAATCTCGCAATCCAAATGGGCGACTAGGCAGTTTGTTCACAAGGCCTATTCGGAAATCCGCATCGGTCCACTGATCGGGGTACAATGCTTTCCCAGTTTGAAATATTGCGCGACATAGAAAAACGAAATCGTTTGTATCCCGTGGCCATCTCGACTGATTTGACCAAAACTTTATTTTTTCATCCATCGCGCGCACCATCGCTCTGCACCCTTGAGAGACGCCGGGCGGGCTGCGGTGCAGCAGCTTTTCGGGGATCAACCTAGCCCAGCGCGTTAAGCAATATATCAGGTCTTGCGTTTGAGGGGCAAAACCTTTGCGCTTTTACGCGGCTCGCAATAGGAGGCCCAAGCCTCCATGAGCTTGCGCCGCTTCTCGAATTGGTCACCGCGCCTGTAAGCGGCTTCGGCCTTGTCGCTGATACCGTGGGCCAAGGCGTGTTCGCAGGTCTCGTGCGGGAATGAGGTCTGTTCGGACGCCCAATCACGGAAGGTGGAGCGGAAGCCATGCACGGTGATGTCTGCCCTGTTCATGCGCTTCAGCAACATGCGCATGACTTTGGATGAAAGAGGTTTCCCCCGAGCATTGCCGGGAAACACATGGTCATTATGCGGGAGCTTGTGCACGGACGTCAGGATTGCCGCCGCTCTGGCAGTCAAAGGAATACGATGTTCACGGCCCGCTTTCATACGAATAGCCGGAATAGTCCAAATAGCCTTCGCGAGGTCAATCTCGCTCCACTTGGCGTTTAGAACCTCGCCCGAACGGGTTGCAGTCAAGATACAAAGCTCTAGGGCAAGCGCCGCAGTCGATTGCTGTGTGTGCAGATCGGCCATGAACGGCTGGAGGTCATCATAAGGCAACGCCGCATGGTGGCCGCGTGAGAGAATCTGGCGGGCCGGGAGAAGGGTTTTGAGGTGGCCGCGCCATGTTGCCGGGTTCTCGCCGCTACGGTGGCCCTTGGCCTTGGCCGCATCGAGGATGTTCTCAATCCGGCCCCGGAGCCTTGAGGCGGTTTCTGGGATTTTGGCCCAGATGGGTTGCAAGACCTTGAGCACCGCTTCCGTATTAATTTCATTGAGAAGCATTGGGCGGATGGGCTGGCAGTAGGTTTTAAGTGTCATCTCCCATTGGGCAATATGCTGTTCATTGCGAAACTTCGAGCGATGGCTTGCAAGATAGTCATCGGCAAAGGCTCCAAAGCTAGGAATTGTACGTTCGGCCTGCTTGCGGGCTACCTTGGCGACCAGGGGGTCATTGCCCTCCGCGACGAGGGAACGGGCCTCCAAGGCGGCTTTGCGGGCCTCGGCGAGGCTCACATGCCCCTTGGCAGCACTGCCCAATCCCATTTCCTTGCGTGAACCCTTGAATCGATAGAGGAACACCCAGCGCCTGCCCCCATTTTCAGAGATAGAAAGGTAGAGGTTCCCACCATCGGCGTGACGCCCGGTCTTGGAGAGGGTTTCCACCTTTCGAGCATTCAAAAGTCCGACTTCACGTGCCATTGCTGTTTCCTATCTGCCCCACCATCTGCCCTACCACAAAACGTGGATTG
>JANNUW010000401.1:0-8998 GCA_031414095.1 Hyphomicrobium sp.
TGCCCATGTAAAAAGGCTGGCCGCCGATTTCGCCCATGAAAATATCTTGCGCGCCGACTTTGAAATCGCCGCGCGGGTAACACATGGGTGCGCTGCCATCGCAGCAGCCGCCCGACTGATGGAAGAGTAACGGTCCGTGCATGACTTTGAGTTTTTCAATCAGCGTGATCGAGGCGGGCGTCGCCTGCACGCGCTCCGGCAGATTGCTTGAAGGGGTTGTTGTTTGCGTTGTCATGCTGGTGCTCTTTTACTGGGTTGGTCGGAGCTCGAATTGCGCCAGGAAACGACTTCGGCCGTTTTTTCGGTCAGCGTGAAACGCATCCCCGGTGCGGCCTCGATCGAGAAGCCGACGCTGGTGCCGGGCGTTACATCGAGCAAAAACGTTGCATCAATTAGGCAGGCGACGTGCGATTTGTTCATCCGGTAAAAGTTCACGCCGTCAAATGCGCCGAGCAGGATGTCGCGCGCGCCGATGCGCAGTTCGCCGGCGGCAAGGCAGATCGGCGAGTGCGCGTCGCAACAGCCGCCTGCCACATGGAACATGACGTTGCCGTGGGCGGCTTTGATGCGCGCCAACGCCGTGCGGGCTTGTGGCGTTGCAACGATCGTGTTTGGCATGCGGCCGTATCCCGGCGGAGTTTCTTGTCGAACGGCATCGCGGGCAAAATGGCCCACGCCGTCTCTACTGAGCGAAGTCTACATGAAAAAGGGCGGGTGCACAGTCAAGTACACCCGCCCGATTTTTATACGACCCTACACGCCTCAGAAGAAGCCGAGCGCCTTCGGGCTGTAGCTGACGAGCATGTTCTTCGTCTGCTGATAATGATCGAGCATCATCTTGTGGTTTTCACGGCCGATGCCCGACTGCTTGTAACCGCCGAACGTCGCGTGCGCAGGATATAGATGGTAGCAGTTGGTCCACACGCGGCCGGCCTGAATGGCGCGGCCGAAGCGGTAGGCCTGCGTTCCGTTGCGTGTCCATACGCCGGCGCCCAGGCCATACAGCGTGTCGTTGGCGATTTCCAAGGCCTGTTCGGGCGTGTCGAAGGTGGTGACCGAAACGACGGGTCCGAAGATTTCTTCCTGGAACACGCGCATCTTGTTGTGGCCTTCGAGGATCGTCGGCTGCATGTAGTAGCCGTCCGCCAACTCGCCGCCGAGCATGGCGCGTTCGCCGCCCATGAGCACAGTTGCGCCTTCCTGGCGGCCGATGCCGACGTAGCTCAAGATCTTTTCGAGCTGGTCGTTGGAGGCCTGCGCGCCGATCATGGTCGAGCTGTCGAGCGGATGGCCTTGCTTGACGAGCGCAACACGCTTCATGGCGCGATCCATGAACTTCTCATAGATCGACTTCTGCACGAGTGCGCGGCTGGGGCAGGTGCAGACTTCGCCCTGGTTGAGGGCGAACATGGTGAAGCCTTCGAGGCACTTGTCGAAGAAGGCATCGTCGGCGTCCATAACGTCTTCGAAGAAGATGTTGGGCGACTTGCCGCCGAGTTCCAGTGTGCACGGAATGATGTTTTCCGAAGCGTACTGCATGATCAGACGGCCGGTTGTCGTTTCGCCGGTGAAGGCGATCTTGGCGATGCGCTTGTTCTGTGCAAGCGGCTTGCCGGCTTCGATACCAAAGCCGTTGACGACGTTGAGCACGCCGGGAGGAATGATATCGCCGATGAGTTCCATCAGCGCCATGATGCTCATGGGCGTCTGTTCAGCGGGCTTCATGACGACGCAATTGCCGGCGGCAAGCGCGGGGGCAATTTTCCAGACAGCCATCAGGATCGGGAAGTTCCAGGGAATGATCTGGCCGACGACGCCGAGGGGTTCGTGGAAGTGATAGGCGACCGTGTCCTTATCGATTTCGCAAACGGAGCCTTCCTGAGCGCGGATGACGCCGGCGAAATAACGGAAGTGGTCGATGGCGAGCGGCATGTCGGCGTGCGTTGTTTCGCGGATCGGCTTGCCGTTGTCGAGCGTTTCGACGAGGGCAAGAACGTCGAGATTTGCCTCCATCTTGTCGGCAATTTTATTGAGTATCTTCGAGCGTTCGGCGTACGAGGTCTCGCCCCAGGCTGCGCGTGCCTTGTGAGCAGCGTCAAGCGCCAGCTCGATATCTTCTGCCGTCGAGCGCGCGATCTGGCAGATGGGCTTGCCTGTGACCGGCGAAATGTTGTCGAAGTACTGGCCGCGCGTGGGAGCGACCCACTGGCCGCCAATGAAGTTGTCGTACTTTGACCGAATGGCCAGTCGGCCTTTTAGTTGGTCCATGGCAACATGAAGCATTGTTTGTTACTCCCGGTTTTTCGCAGTGTTCTCGTTATATACCGCTGAATACAACGCGAAAGGTTGCGTGTCTACCGAACACAGCTGCCTCTCGTTCTTGTGCTTTGGTATGAAGCATGCTGCAGCTGCGTGCGTCTTTCAGCTTCGGGGGGAGCCAACGATTATGACAAGTGCATTGCCCACGAACGGCCTGGCGTCATGCTCGGCCGCTCCACGCCGGGCCCTGGTCTCTTGGGTGCTGTTCGATTGGGCCGCGCAGCCGTTCTACACCCTTGTACTCACTTTTCTTTTTGCTCCCTATTTCGCGAGCGTCGTCGTCGGAGATGTGGCGCGCGGGCAAACAATGTGGGGCTATGCGGCTGCGGCCGCGGGCATCTTGATCGCCGTCGGCTCACCTCTCCTGGGAGCCCTTGCCGACGGCCGGGGCAGGCGCAAGCCATGGATCGCGGCTTTTGCGGTCATTCTCATCCTCAGTTTGACGGCGCTGTGGTTTGCGACGCCGCAATCGTCGACAGCAACCTTGGCCCTCATTCTGGTGGCCTTCGTCCTGGCGACTGCCGCCGCCGAATTCATGAGCGTTTTCGTCAATGCCATGATGCCAGGCCTCGTGCCGCCGTCTCAATTGGGGCGCCTCTCGGGCATCGGCTGGGGGACGGGCTATGCCGGCGGGCTCGTCAGTCTCGCCATCATGGCGGGGTTGATCGTCGTCAATGCCGCTACCGGTAAAACCTTCCTGGGCTACGAGCCACTGTTCAAGCTCGATGCTGCGAGCCACGAGGCCGACCGGCTCGTCGGCCCGTTCGCGGCCGCCTGGTTTGCGCTCTTTGTCATTCCATACTTTCTTTTCGTGCCCGATGTGCGGCGTCCGGGTGCTGTGACACAGGAAGCGACGCACCTGGTGCGGGGCAGCGCCTGGTCCGAACTATGGGATACGATCCGGTCGCTGCCCTCGCACCCGTCGATGCTGTTTTTTCTTATCGCGCGCATGATCTATTCAGACGGGCTGTCGGCCATTTTTGCGTTCGGTGGCATCTATGGAACGGCTGTGTTTCAGTGGGGCACGCAGGAGCTGGCACTGTTTGGCATCGCGTTGACGCTGGCCGGCGTTTTTGGCGCGATCATCGGCGGCTTCATCGACGATCGCGTCGGGTCAAAGACCGTCATCCTGGTGTCCCTTGCCATTCTGATCGCGGGGGCGCTCGGCATTCTGTCGGTTGATCAGACGCGCGTGCTCTACTCGCTTGACGTCACGCCCAAGGCTCCCGGTTCGGGTGCCTTCTCGTCGGCTGGTGAACAGGTGTTCCTGGCCTTTGCTATTCTGGTGGGCCTCGTCGCGGCCCCGGTGCAGTCGGCGAGCCGGGCGCTGCTGGCGCGCTTGGCGCCGCCCGACAAGATGACGCAATACTTCGGACTGTTTGCATTCTCGGGCAAAGTGACGGCGTTCATGGCCCCGCTGATGGTCGCCGCGGTCACGCAGGCAACCGGCAATCAGCGCATGGGCATGGCGTCGATTGTGCTGTTTTTGATTGTGGGCATGGCTCTCATGCTGCCGGTCAAGGAGCGGTCGTCGGCCTGAGCCAATCAAGCGGTTGGGTCTATCCCCTCGAAGATCGGCGCGTCGGCCCAGATCCGCGCCCGTGCGAGGTCGAGGCCATCGCGCACCGTCCAGGTGAAAATTGGCAAGCCCAGCACGTCGCGCACAAAGCGCGTTACGGGCGTTGGCAGGGCCTTGATGTGATAGGCGACGAAGGCCGGGTGCACAGGACCGCATTCGAGAAGGTGGGCTAAACGAAAGGCGCGGTCCGCGCCGATTTTATCAGCCCACCACGTATCGCCGTCTTCGCTCTCGTAAAGTCCCGACACGATGCCCCGCGGAACCGAGGGGGCGAGCGCGCGCAGCGCAATCATGACCGCTGGATCGAATGACATCAGCGCGAGCGGGCCTTGATAGGCGCTCGCCAAGCGCGCGATCTCGGCCATGAACCGGCTGCCGGGCGGCTCCCATTCGCTTTTGAGTTCGACCAGCAGCGGCACCCGTCCGGCCGTTAACTGCAACGCCTGTGCAAACGTCATGACGTGCGTCTTGCAGTGTGGATAGAGCACATCGTGCAACGTGTCGGCGCTGTGATTGACAATAAGCCCCGTGCTGTTCGTCACGCGCTCCAGCGTTTCATCGTGGAAGACGACGGGCAAACCGTCCCGCGCCGGACGCAGGTCGCATTCGATGCCAAAACCGCGCGCGATCGCCGCTTCGAAAGCCGGCCGTGAATTCTCCGTGCGGCCTTGCGCAGCGTCATGCAGTCCGCGATGGGCGATCGGCCTTAGAAACGCGGCCCGGTCCAAGCTCGCCATTTTAACGATCACTTATTCTGATGATGGCGTCGATTTCGACGGCGGCATTCAGCGGCAGGCTCGCGACGCCGACGGCCGATCGCGTGTGGCGGCCCTTTTCGCCCAAAGCCTCGACCATGAGATCGGAAGCGCCGTTGACGACTTGGGGATGCTCGCCAAATTCTGACGTGGAGGCGACGAACCCCGTCAGCCGCATCACTTGCGCGATGCGGTCGAGGCTTCCGAGTGCGGCCTTAGCCTGGGCTAGAATATTGAGCGCGCACAATCGGGCCGCGTGCTGGCCCGTGTCGAGCGCAACATCGGCGCCCAGCTGGCCCTTGATGACACTGCCATCAGCCGCCTTCGACAGTTGTCCGGACACGAACAGCAGATTGCCAGCGATGAGAAACGGCACGTAATTGGCGACGGCTGGGGCCGCGGGCGGCAACGTTAAGCCCAGTTTTTCGATCCTCGCCTCAATTTCGCCGCTCATAAATCGGTCTCCTGCAAGATGGCTAACGCGTTCTGGTCTTCAGAAACGCGGGTGGACTTTGACCTTCAATCCACCGTATATTTTCAAAAGAGATAACCTTCATGTGCTGACGGTCGAGATTTTGCAATGCTTGACGTCAGATGACCGGGATACTTTTCAGCTAGACCGGCGCAACGCTTCTAAAAATGTTCTATTCAGGAATGCTGACCAGGGACGCGGGTATGAAAATTCATTGCAGCCTACGGAGCGGAGTGTTGAGTGCGGGACTTCTGGCAGTTTTTTTCACGCCAGCCGTTGCCGAAGTGATGACGCCCGAGGTCGCCTTCGCGCCCCATCGCGCAATTTACGAGCTTTCAATCGACGGATCTTCGCCCGGCTCCAGTGTCGCGAGTGTCAACGGCCGCATTGTTTATGAGCTGACGGGCAGCACGTGTGAAGGCTTCACCCAGAACATGCGCTTTGTCACCATGACGTCGAACTCGGAAGGCGCCAGCCAGACGACCGACTTGCGCACGTCGAGTTGGGAACAGGTGCCAGCGAACAAGTTGCGTTTCAGCTCTTCGACCTATCAAAACGACGAGTCGACCGAGCAGGCGCGGGGCACCGCACTGCGGTCGGCCCCTCAGGAAACGCCGACCATAGATCTTTCCAAACCTGAGAAGAAATCCTTCAAGGCCGCCTCGCCGGTTTATTTTCCCATGCAGCATTCGGCGGCGCTCATTCAATCGGCGCGCGCCGGCAAAACGCGCCTGTCGGCTGATCTTTACGATGGCTCCGAGAACGGCTCCAAGATCTACACCACTTCGGCGCTCATCGGCGGTCGTGTCGCTCCGGGCGCCGCGTCGATCAAGGCGCTGGCCGGGCAAAAGGCGGGAACGGCTCTCGACGCCGTGCCCTCGTGGCCGGTTTCGATCAGCTATTTTGCCCAGATTAAGGACGGGCCCGTCAAACACAAGGACGAGGTTCCGCTCTACGAGATGTCGTATCGCTTCCATGAAAATGGCGTGACGAGCAATCTGCGGCTCGACTACGGCGAGTATGCGCTGAAGGGCGATTTGAAAGAACTGGTCATGTTGGAACCGAGCGCCTGCGCCGCCGATAAACCGTAAAAGCGCGCACCGGCTAGTGCGCGCCTGCGCTCATGTGTTTGGCTTCACCAAGCAGCCAATTGCGGAATTTCATGAGCTGCTCGTCGTTGGCGAGATTGCGCGGCCAGCTGACGCAATAGGGCTTGGCGACCGGCATCCATCGGTCGAGCGCTACAGTGAGCTGTCCCTGTTCGCGCGCGCGCCGTGTCAGCACGTCTGAGCCGAGCACCAGGCCGCCATGCGCGATGGCTGTATCGATGGCAAAACCCGGATCCGAAAAGTTAGGCCCGCTGACGACATCGAGCTGCGTGTATCCAAAGTGCTGGCACCACGTCAGCCAGCCTTCACGGCGCTCGTCGTGAATGAGCTTGAGCGACCGCATGTCTTCGGGGCCAGCCACCGGATTTGCGGAAAGCACCTGAGGCGACGCCATCGGCGCCAGCTTTTCATCGAACAAAGTTACCGTGACGAGTCCTGAGCCATCCGGCTCGCCGCGATCGATGATGACGTCGACTTCCTGGGTGTCGAAGTCGTTGAGTTGCTCGGAAGTATCGAGCCAGACTTCGGTATCGGGGTTTGCAGCATGGAAGCCGACGAGTCCGGGCACCAGCCAGTGCCTAGCCAGCGCCGGATCGCAGGCCACGATCAGCGTTGCGGTCTTATTGTAGGGTGCCAGCCTCTGCATGCCGTGACTGAGCGTTTGCAGAGCCGTTTCGACGGTCGAGAGAAAATCCTTGCCCGCATCGGTCAGCACCAGTTCGCGCGGCAGGCGCAGAAAAAGCTGCTGGCCAAGCTCCTTTTCGAGGCTGCGCACCTGATGGCTGACGGCAGCCTGGGTCAGGCACAATTCGTCGGCGGCTTTGGCGAACGATCCCAAACGGGCTGCCGCCTCAAAGCCACGCAGTGAACTCAACGGAGGCAAGCGCATATTGGACCGGTGTGCGTGGTGACGGGCTGGCTCGGGTACCACTGGCTACCACAAATGAAATCTATGCGGCCCAGAAAAACGTTTCGTTTGGCCGCTTTGCCGGCCTTGGATACCCTTTGCGGCGCTACCAACGATGGAGAGCGTCATGCTTTTAAGTTCGTCGCCCGCCGCACTCGGCTATCGCATGCCGGCCGAATGGGAGCCGCATGCGCGCACCTGGATGTGCTGGCCGACAGACCGCTCGATCTGGGTGGGTCACGAGGCCAAGGTGCCCGGCGACTACGCCCGCGTCGCCAATGCCATCGCGTCGTTCGAGCCTCTGGTGATGCTCGTGCAACCCTCACGAATGGAGCAGGCCAGCGCGCTTCTCGATGCGTCCATCGTTATACAGCCGCTGGCCATCGACGATAGCTGGTTCCGCGATACGGGACCCGTTTTCCTCGTCAATGACGCGGGCGAAAAAGCGGCGGCGCTGTTCACGTTCAACGCCTGGGGCGAGCGTTTCGAGCCCTACAAGGACGATGCGCTGGCGGGCCTGCGCGTGCTCGAGGCGGAAGGCATCCCCTACGTTACCTCGCCTTTGGTCATGGAAGGCGGCGGTTTATTGACAGACGGCGAAGGCACCTTGATCGTGACGGAAAGTAACGTCCTCAATGCCAACCGGAACCCGGGCTGGACGAAACAAGAGGCAAGTATCGAATTGAAACGCGTGCTCGGCGTCGAGAAGGTCATTTGGGTGCCGGGCGACCCTTACGACAACGCCACCGACGGACATATCGATCTGATCGCGAGCTTCGCGCGGCCGGGCATTCTGGTCGTGGGCAACCCGGGCGACGGGTGCGATCCACGTTCCAAAGTCATGCGTGAAAACCGGCGTGTGCTGGGAATGGAAACGGATGCCCGGGGCCGCCGGTTCGACATCCTCGATATTCCGGAGCTCGACGACGATCAGGCCAAGGGTGCCGGTCTCTACTGCCGTGCCTACGTGAACTATTATATCGCCAATGGAGGCGTCGTCATTCCGGCTTATGGATCGCCGCTTGACGAGGTCGCGGCGCGCGTCGTCGCCAAAGCTCATCCCGATCGTAAGGTCATGCAGGTGGCAGTCGGCTGCATTCCGTTCGGAGGCGGGGGCATCCATTGCATCACCCAGCAGGAACCGCGAGCGCGCGCTGCGTGTCCTCACAATAACCGGGAGTTATTCGTATGAGCCGTCCTGTGACAGTTGCCGCGACGCAATTTGCTTGCAGTTGGGACTTTGCTGCCAACTTGGCCAGCGCCGACCGGGTCGTGCGCGCGGCCGCCGCGCAGGGCGCCAACATCGTGCTGGTGCAGGAGCTATTCGAGACGCCCTACTTTTGCGCCGAACAGACACCCAAGCACCAGGCGTTGGCCAAACCGATCGCCGGACACCCCGCCGTCGCGCACATGGCAGCACTGGCCCGCGAGCTTGGTGTGGCGAAGGACCCGGCCCGCGCGATCATGGACGCGGTCTCCGCCGTACCCCGCACGATTGATGCGGGGGAAATCGGCGGGCGCCTGTTCTTCTGTGTCGCCGGCATCGGGTTCGATGCGCACCTGGCCAGCTGCTTCGATCGCGACACCTCCGGGCGGCGTGGGCTGTCCACCTACCTGCGTCTCGGGCTCCGCGAATTCCCGGCCTACCCGACGGCCAGCTACAGAGTCGACGACCGTCCTCTCGACCGCGCGCTCCTGGTGTCGATCGCCAACACCGCCCAGTTCGGCAACGGAGCGCGCATTGCGCCCAAGGCCAGGGTCGACGATGGCTGGCTGGATCTGGTGACGTTTGAGGAGCGGTCGCGTCTCGCGACACTCGTCGCGCTGCCCAGGTTGTTCCTTGGCGGACTTGATCGC
>JANNUW010000402.1:0-2970 GCA_031414095.1 Hyphomicrobium sp.
GATACTGCCTTCATCCCGATCCATTCCGGGGGCGCGGCATGAGGCGTCTTGGTGTGCGGACGCGGGAACAAGTCTGAACGCCGACGTCGCGGTCGCGGTCAGAGGCTCGCTGTCGCCGCCGGATTGAAATATCCGGCACCGTGAAAGGATAAGAGCTGGCAGGTATGCCTAAAACCTTGTGCGGGCGGCCGGTCGCTGCTTTCTCACTCTCTATCCTCTAGCGGCGATCGCGCCGTCCGCCCCCGGACACACCTTCTTAGCCTTCGCTTTAAACCACCGTGCCGAGAGGCCGGTTGCCTACCTGTGCTTGCGGCGTGGCGTTCGAAGCTCACTTTCAGCCTCGCGTCCCGCTCGTCCTTTGATACTTCTTCGCGCCGCTATACACCCGGCGACCTACGCACCCCCTCTTCAAAGGTCACATCGTGGTCTACCCCAATCCGCATCCGCAGCGCCTTCAGGCCCGGCTTAGCTGGCGCAAGCTGCGGCTTGAAATGCAGACCGTCCGGGCAAAGCAGATCAAACTGCGGCGGACCCCTCGTGAAACTGAAGCGCCGTCGCGGCACGCCGAACTCGCAGCACTGCAAGGTCTCGTCAAGCAGCTGTTGAAGGAGATCCGGGTTGTTCGCCGGGCGCTTGAGACGCTCGCGCCGCCTCGGAGGCGCGCGTGACGAGTGGATGCAGCTCCGAGTCCGGGCTTATCTTATGCACAGTCGTATCTGGCTACCGGCTCACCGACCCGCGCTCATGGCAGTTCTCGTGTGAAGCAGGCTTCGAAAGGCTTCATTCGCCAGCGTCGGCAAGTATTCATTGACCATTCCACAGACATTCAGGTTAAATAATGGATAATATGAAATATAGTATTTTATTCAATTTGCATATTTAACATTTAATTCAGTAAAATTAGATGTCTTTTGCATCAAACGTCTATTTTTACCTTTCTTAAATTCGCCAATACTATTGTCAACCCAGCAGATAACCTGTTTGGAGATGTATTATGTCGATTCTCATGGCTTCGAGCCGGCCATCCGGCACCAGCGCTCGCCAAGAGCGCAAGGTGCCGCGGGCGTCAAAAATTTCATTCGCACAGGATACCCGAGGCGACGTCGCCATGATGTTTGGCCTGATGGCCATCATGATGATGCTGTTCGTCGGCGGGGCGGTCGATTTCGGCCGCTGGCTGCATGCAAGCAAGCAGACCAAAGTGGCGATCGACGGCGCCGTTCTGGCGGGCGCCCGCGTTCTACAGACCGAGGGCACGTCGGCTGCGGCGATTACCAAAGCCAAGGCGACAGCCAAGCGCTTCTACGACGAGAACGTGAAGACGCGCCTGTCGAGCGTCTACAACGACAACATCACCTTCACCACGACGGTTGGAGCTACAATTTCGGTAACGGCAACCGGCAACGCGTTCATCAAGACACCGATTTTGAATGTCACGTCGCTGATTCCCGGCGCGACCGCGATCACGTCCCTTCCGCTCCTGAGGGCGAGTTCGGCCGACTATTCGGTCGCCAAATTGGCATCAAGCGGCAACGCGCAAAACAGCGTCGAAATCGGCTTGATGCTGGATACATCGGGCTCGATGAGCGGCACCAAAATTGCCGACATGAAGCTCGCGGCCAAGGATCTGATCGATATCGTCGTCTGGGATAATCAGGGCTCGTCGCAATACACCTCGAAGGTGGCGATTGCTCCGTTCTCGGCTGACGTGCGGCTGCCGACGCAGTGGAACGATGCCGCTCGCGGCCCGTCTCCGTCCGTCGTTCCGACCTCTGTCTTAGGCACGACTTATTCCTGCAGTAACGGAAACGGCAATAAAAACAACTCGACCTGCGCTGACACCTACCTTCTGACCTCGTGCGTCGTCGAGCGTGCTGGTGCCAACCGTTACACTGATGCTGCCCCTGGCGTGAGCAACTACGTCACTCCTGAGTACAGCACCGACGGCCAATGCAGCCAGCCATCCGTCAATTCGGTCATGGCCCTTAGCAACGACAAGGTTGCGTTAAGAGCCAAGATCGACGGGCTTGTTATCGGCGGCGGCACGGCAGGTCACTTGGGAACGGCATGGGCTTGGTATACGATCTCGCCGAACTGGGGATTTGTGTTCCCGAGTTCGGGTCAGCCGCAACCTTACACGACGCCCAAGCTGAAGAAGATCGCGATCCTTATGACCGACGGCGAGTACAACACTCAGTATAGCATCAAAGGCATCAACTCGAACGACCGCCGCGGTGGCATCCTGGCTAACGACTCTTCGATCAATCAGGCCAAAGCTCTGTGTGACGGCATGAAAGCGCAGGGCATCGCCGTCTACACGGTGGGCTTCGATCTCGGCGGCAACGCGACGGCGATCAATACGCTGAGCTACTGCGCATCGTCGACGAGCAACTTCTACAATGCGACCGATGGAGCGCAGCTTCGCCAGTCCTTCCGCGACATCGCGCTCAAGATTTCGAACTTATACTTGAGCAAGTAACGGCGAACGGCGAAAACAAAAAAGAGCGGCCCGCGAGGGTCGCTCTTTTTTGTTGGCGCGCACCGACTCTGCCCTTGCGAGAGCCGGCCGGTGCGCGCGTTCCCGGAACGAGAGTCAGGACGCGGCAAACAAAAGCTCGCCGGCCGGTGTGCGCGGGAATTTCAGCTCCGTTGCAGTCAGCCGCCGAGAGTGCGCTGCCACCAGCCGCGCTTGGGCGGGGCGGCGGCCTTGTCGGCAGCGCTATCGCCAGCACCATCTGGTTGTACGACAACTCGTTCAATAACCGGTTCGCCCGTCGATTGGCCTGAACGGTCCTTGACCTTCGACGCCACGGGCGCTGGCTGCGGACGCCGGTCCGCTGGCTGTCGGCCGCGCGATCGTTCGGGCGCGGGCTGCGCGCCATTATCTTCCATGACGGCCGAGCCAAAATCTTCGAACTTCTGTTCGCCGATATGGATCTCGAACGGCCTTGCCGTTGCACCAGCCTGGCT
>JANNUW010000403.1:0-1169 GCA_031414095.1 Hyphomicrobium sp.
TGGCTGACGTAATAGCGGTAGCGCGTGCCTTTCTTGTTGGCGTGCGTCGGCGACATGCGCTCGCCGCTGTCGTCGTAGACGAGGCCGGCCAGCAGGCTGGGCGCCGTTGCGGTCGAGCGTGTCATGCGCTCGACGCGGTTCTCGATGAGCGCGCCCTGCACCTCGTCCCAAAGCGCTTCGTCGACGATGGCATCGTGCAGGCCGGGATAGGCGTTATCCTTGTGCACGATCTCGCCGCGGTAAATGCGGTTTTGCAGCATGAGATAGAGAGCACCGCGGGCAATCGGCATGCAGCCGGTTGCATTGCCGAAGCGGTCGATCCGGGCCTTGCTGACGATGCCGGCGTCATCCAATTCCTCCTTGAGGGTGCGAACCGATTTGATGATCGCGTACCGGCGGAAGATGTCACGGACGGTGTCGGCCTCGGACCCGTTCACCACGAGCTTGCGATCCTCGACATTGTAGCCGAGTGGTGGCAGCCCGCCCATCCACATGCCCTTCTGTTTCGACGCAGCAATCTTGTCGCGGATGCGCTCGCCGGTCACCTCGCGCTCGAACTGGGCGAACGAGAGCAGCATGTTGAGCGTCAGCCGGCCCATCGACGTGGTCGTGTTGAATTGCTGCGTCACGGAAACGAACGACACGCCCTTGGCGTCGAAGGCGTCGACGATCTTGGCGAAATCGCTGAGCGAGCGTGTCAACCGGTCGACCTTATAGACGACGACTGTGTCGACGTGGCCGGCACCGATCTCGGCCAGCA
This sequence comes from Hyphomicrobium sp., assembly GCA_031414095.1. Classification (GTDB taxonomy): domain Bacteria; phylum Pseudomonadota; class Alphaproteobacteria; order Rhizobiales; family Hyphomicrobiaceae; genus JANNFX01. Next base: position 761 of record JANNUW010000403.1, read on the forward strand.
TTCGCTGCAGCGCAGGGCGTTCCAGCGTGCCACCCGAGATGCCTCCGTCATCATACATGCCGGGCAAAGCAATCCAGCCGGCGCTCTTCTGGCTGAGGATGTAGGCGGCGCAGGCCTCCCGCTGAGCATCGAGCGAATTGAACTCCTGCTCCAGACCCTCCTCGCTCGACTTGCGCGTGTAGATGGCGCAGCGATTGCTCGCCCCGCCATTGGGCCGGGTGGGCGCGAGTTTCCTACTCATTAGCCGCCCTCTCCGGTTGTCGCGTCGCCGGCGGTCGGCTCCGCCCTCGCCTTGCTTAGCCCGAAGAACCGCGGACCGGACCAGTGTGTCCCGGTCATCTCACGCGCGATCACCGATAACGAGCGCCACTTCTTACCGCGCCACAGGAATCCATCCACGACGACCAGG
>JANNUW010000404.1:0-1164 GCA_031414095.1 Hyphomicrobium sp.
CACGGCCGAGGAGTGGATCGCGCTCTTCGAGCCGCTCGCTGTGCCATGCGGGCCAATCAACACGATCGACCAGGTGTTCGAGGATCCGCAGGTGAGAGCTCGAAACACGCGGAGAACGCTCGATCATGCCGAAGCCGGCCCGCTGCCGGTTGTCGCGAACCCGGTTCGGATGATGAGCCACGACACGACGGCACCTAAGGCGCCTCCCCTGCTGGGCGAGGATACGGAAGAAATACTGCGCGACTTGCTAGGTCTGAATGGCGTGGAGCTTGCTGCCTTACGGGCCGCGAACGTGGTGTAAAGCGGCCACTTGTGAAGGATGCGAAGCCGCCTCGGTCGCGCGGCCTGGGTGGCGTTGAAGGTCAGGTCGACCGTTGGTCGCGGCGGAACCACCAAATTAAGCAGGCGTTCTGATATTGACGGAGTTCAAGGCCTGGCACGGTAAAGCGATGAGCAAGGCATTCACAAAAGAGAGTGACGGCGACGAGCAAGGCCGCCTGCTGCCCGACCGGGCCATTCCGCCCTATCCGAACCTGGTCACCGCGGACGGCCTTGCGCAGATCGAAGCCATAATCTCGCAACTCACAGCCAAGCACGAAGCGGCAATGCGGGCCGGTGATACGCTAACGTCGGCTTCCGCCTCGAGGGATCTGCGGTACTGGAACTCGCGGCTGGCAACTGCAACGCTGACAGAGTCCGATACAACGTCGGCGGTGCAATTCGGGTCGCGTGTCACCCTCAAGCGCGCGGATGGATCTACCAGGACCTATCGCATCGTCGGGACGGATGAGGGTGATCCCTCGCGCGGCACGCTCTCGTATACCTCCCCGCTGGCGCAAGCGCTCGTTGGGCAGAAAGTTGGCGATTCCGTCAAAGTTGCCGCGACAGACGCCGAAATCGTCGCTATCGCTTAGCCTCATCTTCCAGGGGGAGAGCCGCTGGACACAGGATGCTCTTCGCGAATTAGCGGTTTTCCATCGTGATCCGCTGCCGCCGACTCTGGGTTGGAGCGGCCCCGCACTCAGGATTGCTAAACCTCTTGCCACTACTTCGACGGCTTCGGTAGATTGTCGAGGCTTGAAATGTACCATTCTTCGGCTTTGACGATCGCCGGGTTCTCGCCGTTGGCGTAAATCCAACTGTCCACGGCCCACCTTTGTTTGC
>JANNUW010000405.1:0-1859 GCA_031414095.1 Hyphomicrobium sp.
GTCGAAGCGCTGTGGCGTCAGGAGATCGTCCCGGTCACTCCCGCCCCGCCGGCGACCGACTTGAACGCTTATGCCAATTCACTGCTTGGGCGATACGAAAACCCCGGTATCCGTCATCGCACCTGGCAGATCGCTATGGACGGCTCGCAGAAGCTGCCGCAGCGTATTCTGGCGACTATCCGTTTGCGGCTGGAGCGCGGCTTACCGGTTGAGCGGCTGGCGCTGGTGGTGGCGGCTTGGATGGTCTACGTCGGCGGCGTCGACGAAAAGGGCAAGCCGATCGACGTCCGCGATCCGCTGGCCGACGCGTTCTGCGCGGCACTCGCGCCAGCGGGAAAAGATGCCGCCGCTCGCGTCGCGGCGCTGCTTGGTATCGAGGCGGTGTTCGGCTGCGATCTGCCGGCGAACGACTTGTTTCGTCGTGCGGTCGAGGGCGCCTACGCTCGTTTGTCGGCGGTAGGTGCAAGGCGTGCTGTCGCGAGCCTCGGATGATACCCGCCTGCGCCTTGACTCAGCGATCGAGACGCGATTACCTGGAACGAATTGGTCAGACCAATTGACCAAATGCGCCCCCGCTCAAGCGGGGGGCAACCGAGAAACGTCACACAGGGCGAACCAAGTGCCCATCAGATCAGTCGAGCCGCGCCGGCTTTATCGCCAGGTCGCCGATCAGCTTCGCAAGCTGATTGACCAGGGTGAATTCGCCGTGGGTTCACGGCTCCCGGCGGAGCGGGAACTGGCGCTTCAACTCGGCATATCGCGTCCCACAGTACGCGAGGCGCTGATCGCCCTCGAGGTCGATGGCCGGGTGCGAATTCGCGTCGGCTCCGGTATCTACGTACTGCCGCAGACGGCCGAGCCGCCGCCGATCAGCGGATCGCCTGTCGCCGGTCCGTTCGAACTGTTGAAGGCACGCGCGCTGATCGAAGGCGCCGTCGCCGAGGAAGCGGCGCGTGTGGCAACGAGCGCCGACATCCGCAGATTGGACCGGACCATGGCCGGGATGCGCAGCGCCGCGCATCCCGGCCCGCGGAGCATGGAGGTCGATCGCGCCTTCCACATCGCCATCGCCGCCATCCTCGGCAACGACGCGATTACCGCCGTGGTCGGCGACCTGTTCGACCAGCGGGTCAATCCCTACTTCGCGCAGTTGGCGAGCTATTTCGAAAACGCCGGCAGCTGGCGGGCGACCGTCGCCGAACATCACGCGATCCGCGACCGGCTGGTGGCCGGCGACGCGGACGGTGCACGCGCGGCGATGCAGGCGCACCTGCAAAGTTCACAGCGGCGCTTCTCCGAAAGCTTTGGCGCGAGCGAGGTTTTCACATCCCGACGTAAGCGCGGGCAGCCGATCTCGCCGCCGCAACAGCCGAACCACGACTCCCAATCCGTTCGTACAACCAGGAGGAACCGCAGGTGATGAAGCGCACTGCTACTGGCATTGATCGCCATCGCTCACCTGCCTCTCACTATGGAAATGGCGACACGAGAATCAAAAATCAAAACCGGAGGAAGCGCTATGAAGACTGCAATGAAGATAGGCCTCGCCACCGTGGCCATGCTGTCGTTTTCGACCGTGGCATTTGCACAAGAGCCGCCGGCAGCAGGCGTAAGCCCACGCGTCGACGCTATCCGTAAGGCCGGCGTCCTCAAAGTCGGCGTACTCGCCAATTTGCCCTGGCTCGCTGAAAACACCAGCGGCACCGGCGAAGCCTGGCATGGGCCAGCGTGGACGCTCAGCAAGGAGTACGCCAAGGCGCTCGGCGTCAAATTGCAGCCGGTTCTGGTTAGCCACGAGACCAAAGTTCCGGTGCTGGCCGCCAACCAGGTCGACCTGTCGGTCACCGCGCTCGCCGAAA
>JANNUW010000406.1:0-7929 GCA_031414095.1 Hyphomicrobium sp.
CCGGCCTGGGCAGCTGTGGCACTCGAAACGGCGACGACGCCGGCCCCGTTGTGGCCCTGGGGGCGGGGGGCGGGGCGCGCCGCCGAACGCCTGTCGCCCAGCAAATATATCATTTGGCCGAGCCTGGTCAGGCGCAACATGGCCTCCGTTGCCAGAACCAGCGCCACCAAGACAAAGAATCCCAATGGCAGTCCGATCATCCTGGAGTTCAGGAATTTATAGGCGGTGCCGGCCGGATTGATTGTTACGCCCTGTGATACAAAGACCGTGACGCCCTCAAGCACGGCCGCCGCCGCTATTGTGACAATCACTGGATTGGCGTTCCAGCCTCCAATTACAATTCCCTGAACCACGCCAATCAACGCACCAAATACTACCGTGACCAAGATTGCAGCAACAAGACCTAATGGCAAGAGTGCCATGAACAACATGGCCGAGACCGTTGCAGTTGTTGCCAATGCAAGCGATACAAAAGCCCCCGAAACCATGATCAAAGTGGCCCCCACTGCCACCATGCCGACGAAGATGGTGGAAGCGAGAATTGCCTGCAGATTGCCGATGGAAAAGAAGCCAGGGGTGGTCAGGCTTGCCCAAACAAGTGTCGCGATGACAACTCCACCAAGGATTTGAATCAGATGGGGCCTCAGGTAATGTAGAAAGCTCATGAGGCGTGTTCATCCATGGCCGAATGAGTCATGTCCGACAGAATTTGCGCGCTGTTCGTCGCAGCGCGTTGGCGCTGGCAGATTTTTCGGCCAGCACGCATCACGACAATGTTGTCGGCCAGTCCAAGAACTTCGTCGATGTCCGAAGAGGCAAAGACAATCGTGATGCCCTTCGCGGCAATGGCGCCAATAAGCCGGTGAATATCAGCCCTTCCGCCCACGTCGACACCACGCGTGGGCTCATCAAGCAGGAGGACGCGCAGGTCGTCACGCTCAAGGCATCGCCCAAGAAAAACTTTCTGCTGGTTTCCGCCGCTGAGTTGAGAAACGGGTTCAAGCAGCCGGCTTGGATCGACACCAACGTTGTTCGCAATGTGCGTGGCCTTCTCGGCCAAAAGGCGGGGTGACAGGTAACCCCAGGGTGAAAGAGCCGGCAATCGCGTGGCCACGAGGTTTTCGGCAATTGAACGCGTCAGAAAAAGGCCTTCCCCCTTCCGGTCGGCAGACACAAAGCCAATCCCGGCTCGCAGGCTGGCGCAAGGGTCTCCCAACGGCAGCGAGGCCCTGCCAATTGCCACATTACCCTCGGCCTCGGCACTCAGGCCGGCTAAGGCACGCAATACATCGCTCGCACCAGAGCCTATCTGACCTGCAAGCGCCGTAATGGAGCCGGCCGCAACTGAAAGGTTGAATTGCCGGACATTGGGTTCCACGCTTAGTTTTTCCAATTTCAACATGGAAGTTTCAAAGGCCACCTCAACAGGTTGGCGCCAATGCTTTTGCGGCTCATGGCCGAGCATCATTGCAACGAGGCTCTCCCCCGTCACGTCAGCAGCGGGTTTTTCCTCGACAACCGCTCCGTCGCGCATGACGACAATGCGGTGACACAAAGCCAATACCTCATCAAGACGATGCGATACATAGATGACTGCGCACCCCTGGGCCGTTACCCGTCGTATGGCGGAAAAGACGTGGGCTATGTCTGTTGCATTTAGTGTGGCGGTCGGCTCATCAAGTATGAAGAGGCGCGCCTTGCGGCCCATGGCACGGGCAATTTCAACTAACTGGCGTTGGCCAAGGGTGAGATCTTCCATGTAAGTTGCCGGGTCTAGACCCTCCAGACCAACAGCATCCAGTCTTGCGCTGCATTCGGATTTCGATATGCGCCCGCCTATGCCAAGACCAGGTTCTCCAAGGGCCATGTTTTCCACCACAGTCAAGGCTGAAATTACGCTCAATTCCTGATCAACCAGAGCCATGCCTTGCGCTTGCGCATCACGCACACCAGTGAAATTGCGCGCCACTCCATCGATGACAATGCTGCCTGAGTCCGGGGCTATCTGGCCCGAAAGCATGCGCACGATGCTGCTTTTTCCGGCGCCGTTGTGGCCGCAAAGGCCCAGCACTTCACCCGGTGCAAGCTTGAAATGCGCATCGCGCACCGCTTGCACCAGGCCGTAGCTCAGGGAAAGCCCTTCAACCACTAACAGTGGCTGAACGCTGCTCATTTTTCGCAAATCTCACCATACTCCGCCACAGTCTGAGCGGTTACCCGAAATTCAGGCACCATCACTGTTTTTTCTACTTTTTCACCGGAAAGGAATTTGATTGCCGCCTCTGCACTTGCCAGGCCTTGGGTCCAGGGGTCACCGGTTGCAGTGCCGGCCATATCGCCAGCTCGTATGGCAGCGATTCCTTCTGGCGAGCAATTTGTGCCCGTCACAACAAGCCCGTCTTTGCCACCAAGCTTGAGACCAGCCTGACGGGCCGCCTCCAGAACCGGGATCGCCATGTAATCGGCATCAGCCCGAACTGCCTGTACTCCACCTTGCGCTGCGTATTTCGCAAAGAGCTGCTGTGCAATCCGCCCACTTTCGACGGGATCCCAATTGGTCGCCTGGATTTCGACAATCTTGTAGCCGGGCGTCGCTGCCAGGGCATCCTCAAATCCGCGCTGACGTTCTGCTACCATCGCAGTGCCGGCCGAGCCTGTAATTGCAATGATGTTTGCCTCAGTCTTGCCCTGCGCCTTGAGTGCTTCGACGATATTTTCACCGGCAAATTTGCCAAGTGTGTAGTTGTCGGCAACGACCTGAAGAGCAATATCGTCCATGATTGCAGCGTCTGCCGGGCTGTCCATGTAGAGCACCGCCACGCCAGCTGCCTTCGCTTTTTTGACTGCTGCGACAAGCGATTTGTCGTCGGCTGGCTCAACCATGATCAAGTCTGGCGCTTCGGCCACGGCCTGGGCCATCTGCTGATTGACCTGCACCGGATCAAGATCATTCTCCAGTACGGTGATCTTCACGTTGGTTTCCTTGAGCACACTGGTAATGCGGTCATTGAAGGTTTTGCACCATGGATTTGAAGGGCCGCAAGTGACAAGTACAATATGCTTTCCGGAAAGGTCAGGCGCGGCAACGGCTGGTGTAAACATCGAGGTTGCCGCGATTGCGAGCGCGACACTGAGCGGAATTCTTTTCGTCATGGCAGTTTCTCCCTTGGTTAAGATTTGAAGTTGTTTTCAGGCACAGTTAACCCAGTAGTTTCCATCTGCATCCGTTTGCGCGGTCATGCCTGCCAACAAAAGCAAGGTGGTCGTTTCCTCTTCGATCACGGCTGGCCCCTTGACCACTTTCCCGTCGGCACAAGCGGAACCTGCAAAGACCGGAATATTTGTGAGGCCCTTCTTCGATCCAAGATAGACGTTGCGGTGCGACTTTGCGGTAGGGTGCGATACAGCAGCAATTATATCCGGCGGTCGGGCCGCAGGCGCAGGATTGGTTTTTCCAACAGCCATCATTTTCCAGCTCACAAACTCAACCATATTGTTGTCGTCGCTGATACCGTAAATGCGCCGGTGCATTTCATGAAACGCTGCTGTCAACCTTGGCACGTCACTCTGTGACAGTTGTGTGCCCGGCCCAATTGCAAATGGGACTTCAATTTCCCAGGCCTGAAACTGGTAACGTCCCATGAAACTGGCCTCCAATGCGCGAGCCGGGTGACCAACGCCGGCCCGGTCCAGAAACTTGCGGCAACGCTCGGCGAGTTCTTCGAGTGTTTGCGCTACTTTCCGCAGTTTGAAGTTTTCACTATCCGTGTAGGCACTGGCGGAAACCTGCCACCTGATGTCAGAAACAAGTCCGCCTTGGGCGCTTAAGCCTGCGGACAGGCGCGGCACCATAAAGCGCGGCAGACCCAGGGCCTCAGCCATTCCGGCAATGTGGCAGCCGGTTGCGCCGCCGCCTGTTACGATCAGGCTATCGCGCGGGTTCAAGCCCTCATTGACCGTGATTTCCTCAATCGCCCCAATCATGTTGTGATTGGATGTGGCGTGAATGGCATAGGCGGTTTCAAGCAGGCTTAGGCCAAGCCTATCTGCCACTCTGATAACGGCAGCTTCAGCCAGAACTCTGTTCAATGGCATCGAACCACCCAGAAAGAAATTGGGGTCAATAATGCCAAGCACAATATTGGCGTCAGTCACTGTCGCTTCAATGCCGCCCGCACCATAGCAGGCAGGGCCTGGTATCGCCCCGGCACTTTGCGGCCCAACATGCAAAAGCCCACCATCATCAACCCATGCAATCGAGCCGCCCCCGGCGCCAACTGAACGCACGTCAACTTTTGGAAGGCCCAGCATGTCATGTTCATAGATCATCGCCTCGGACGTAATCAGAATTTGGCCATTTCGAATAGCCGCCACATCAAAGGTCGTACCGCCCATGTCGGCCACAACAATATCAAGTCCGGGCGCGGCATGGCGCGCCGCAACAGGCGCGAGCGTCGGACCCGACATGACCGACTGGATGGGGCTTGCCAGGATTTCCTCAGGTGGCATCATGCCACCGACGCAATTGGCGATCAGCAACCGGCCTTTGAAACCTGCAAGACCCAATGCGCTGGTCAGGTCGCCGATATAGGTGTTGATCACTGGGCGCAGCGAAGCATCGATGGCCGTCGCGATGGTTCGCCGGTATTCGCGCGGAATAGGATTTACGAGATGGCTTAGGCTGATGGACAGGCCGGGCAATTCCTCATGCAGGATTTCGGCCACGCGCCTCTCGTGCGAAGGATTGGCGAATGACCATAGAAAGCAGACCGCCACAGCCTCAACGCTTGCCTTGCGTATACTGGCTGCCGCCGCGCGGACGTCCTGCTCCGAGAGCGGTTCAACTTCCGCGCCTAGTGAATCAATCCGGCCACCGACCTCGAATGTGCGGTTGCGCGGGATGAAAGGTTCGGGATAGTCAAGTTGCCAGTTCCAGGGTTTTTTGCGCGGCGCCTCGCGCAGGGTCAACACATCCGGGTGGCCCCGCGTCGCAATCAACGCGGTGGGCGCTGTGCGGCGCGTAACCAAGGCGTTGGTCGAAACGGTGGTTCCGTGGACGATCACCTCCGTGTTGCTGAGGAACACACCCAACGGAACGTTGAGCTTCTTTGCGGCAACGCCGAGCGCATTCATAAAACCTTTGGCAAAGGCACCGGGTGTGGACGGGCTTTTGACCATGAGTGCAGGTGCGCCCGCTGTGTGCACCACGCAATCGGTAAAGGTTCCGCCGATGTCAATTCCAATGCGGAAAGTCATGACAGGGCCTCATTCTGCCGGAGGGCGCGAAGCTCTGCGGTTTCGGCTGCTGCAACCTCGTGATCAAGTCCATTGGCTAAACGGGCAAGCACCACGCCGTAAACGTCGCGTGCAGTTTCGATGCTGATCCAGCCGCGGTCCGCATCGCGCGCCACGCGCTGCGGTTCCCGGTGAAGCGGATTGCCGTAGCCACCACCTGAAACAGTGCGAAAAACCACGCTTTCACCCGTAGAAACCGTCTCCATATGAAAGGCGGGCATGGCTTTTTCGATGCCCTGTGCATCACGCTTGGCATTGATTGCGCGCGAGCCGCTGCGCCCACCCAACACACCGCGCGGCGGATTCACGTCCCCGTCGCTGCAATAGGCAACAGTCATGTCACCGGACAGCGGACGGTAGCGCCCCTGCATGGCGGGTGCGCCATTCCACTGGCCCGCGCCCAAGGTCTCTGGAGCGATTTTCCGCTCCTCGACCAGAACTGGATATGTCATTTCGTCAATTTCGATCTGGTCAAGAGCCAGCACGCCGCCGCCATTCGGCGCTTCATAGGTCAACCATCCGTCGTGGCCATGCAAGCCGGGGCCGGTTGAAAGCCCGAAGAACACCATGTTCACATAGGGCCGCTCTGTCCCCGACCGGTTATCCGTGCCTGCGATGACGCCCATGTTTGCGCCGAATTCGGTTCCGCCCTCGGCCAGGCCGTAGGGTGATCCCAGCTGCGTAAAGGCGCACTGCACGGCGTTGATGAGCCTGTCATTGATGCCCATAGTTGCATTTGATGTGCCAACCGGAAAAGAAGGGCGCCCGACGATGCAGCCGTCCCGCAGAAGCACTTCAATGCAGCTTGCCGAGCCGGCATTGTGGGGCAGGGATGGATCGAGGTTGTAAAAGACACCAATTCTGCCGGCTCCCGTTGCACAGGCTTCTGACAAGTTAATTCCACCTGCAACGCAGTCTGGGTTATCGCGCAAATCCACAGTGATCTTGCCTGCATCGGGCTCAATGATGACCTTGGCTGTGATCTCAACCCCATTTTCGGCGACACCTGGCACCGGATCATGGCTGACGGTCCACGAGAAAGTTCCGGCAGGCAACTGGGCGATGGCCGCGCTGGCCCGCCGCCTGCCATATTCCATCCAGGCATTGATGAATTCCGCGAGAACTTCGCGGCCATAGCGCGCGCCAAGCTCCTGCAAGCGCTTTTCGGCCGTGCGCGTGGCGCCAACCTGTGCTTGGTAATCCCCATACCAGATATGGCTTTCACGAATATTTTGGCGGCACCAGCGGATAACATCTTCCTTGTCCTTGAAGGCTTCCTGAAACCGTACAACGGGAATATGCATGCCTTCTTCATAGACAGTCCGCATATGGGCATCCATCGTAGTCGGAATATGCGCGCCGGTGTCGGCATGATGGGATCTGGCGACAGTCCAGAAAAGGGCCTCGCCATCAAGGTAAACCGGGACACAAAGTGTCATGTCGGCATGATGTGTGCCGCCGTGATATGGGCTATTTGAAAAAAAAGCATCCCCTTCTTTCACATCGTCAAATAACTCGGTCACTGGCCGAGTGGCCAGATCCATTGCCGTCACATGAACCGGCATTGCCTCTTCAACGCACACCAATCGATGATCAAAAGTCAGAAGCCCGCAGGAAAAATCGCGGGCGTTAGTAATGGCGGTGGAGCGGCTAGCTTTCTTGACGATGTTGGACATCTCACGCACGATGGATTCCATGCGATTGGACAGGATTGCCAGCAGCATGGGATCGAAATCGGACCGTGTGATAGCGTTTGAACTCATTGCTGATCAGTCTCGAACTTTGAAGATGAGAGCCAAGCGTGGGTTCTTAAAAATTTGATCAAATCTATAAATTAGTCAAGAAAAATAATGAGAAACGATCGCTGACAGAAGCATACTGCTTGGTTTTTGATCAATCGTTGGCAGTTGGTTCAGTTTTTTTGGCTGTTCTTCAGAAAACTGTTCCGTCTGGAATCAGCCTGCATTGCGATTGGTACAAAAATTTGGAAGACTAACTCAGTTACTTTATCAAGCCAGACTGAACCTGGATGTCCAACTTCCATTTTTGGCCCGTTTGAGAAGTGACGGATAGCATTGTGGATTTCTGCTTGTGGAGGTTGAACGGACGTGTCGTGATCAACGGCGCTTGCCGAACTCAAGCTCCCGCATATTCACGGCTTTTCCAATTGAGAAGTGAGGAGGGGCCGGGCTATAAGGAGCGTGTGCAGTGACAGTTTCGTGTGCACTACGTGTGCAGTGAAACGAGGAAAATAGGCTTGATGACCGCGAAAACACAGTTTTCTGCGCACAGATTTTGCTGTGCCCCCATGATGGATTGGACGGACTGACGCACACGTTGTGACATTGGGTTGCCCCCGGACGACCTGCAATTGCCACGACACTAATTCGTCGTTCCCTCAAATTGCGCGAGTCCACATACTCAATCGGTAAAATGACTCAAATCCTGCCCAGTATTTCTGCCCAGTATTTGTGCCTAGTATTGGGTTTAAGTAGTCGCCTGTGAACAATTCAATTTTCAGGCATAAAGTGGTCTGATTGCGCCAAAGAGTATCGCCAGCATTAGACGCAAAAGAAGCCTCAACCAGGTGAGGAGGAGACGGAAGTTGTATCCTGCGGCGGCGAGGATGGCGTT
>JANNUW010000407.1:0-4716 GCA_031414095.1 Hyphomicrobium sp.
CCGTCGAGCACAACGTACATCGCGACCGCGATGCCCAAAATGCCGACCCACACCACTGGCAGCCAATACGACATGTCGTCCATGGCGTTACGATCCTTCGCGCACGGCTTCACGGGCCGCACCGTCGGCCGCCGACAACGGCCGGGTTGGAACGCCGCGCTCTGGCGCGACGGCGGCACCCGACGGGCCTTTGTCGATCAGCTTGTTGATGTAGTAAATGCCCATCGAGAAGACCGATGAGTAAATCAGGACGAACAGAATAAGCGTCGTCAGGACCGCCCACGCCTCGACCGGAGACACGGCGTCCTTGGTGCGTAGAATTCCGGTCGCGAGCCACGGCTGGCGCCCGGTTTCGGTAACCCACCAGCCAGCCAGAATGGCCACGAACCCAAGCGGCCAAGCGTGCTGCACGGCGCCCAAATACCAGCGCGTTGAAAACAGCTTGCCGCGCGACCACAAAAACGCTCCCACAAAGCCGATCGCGATCATGACAAAGCCGATGGCGACCATGAGGCGAAACGAGAAGAACACCTGGGGGATCGGTGGACGGTCTTCGGGCGCAAAGTCTTTCAGCCCTTTGAACAGTCCGTTCATGTCATGCGTGATGATGAAGCTCGCTAGATTAGGAATTGATATCTCGAAGTCGTTGCGTTCTTCCTTGGTGTTGGGAATGGCAAACAAAACGAGAGGTGCTGGTTTGGAACCGTCCCAGTGGGCTTCCATGGCGGCGATTTTTGCGGGCTGATATTCGGCGGTGTTCAAGCCATGCAAGTCGCCGATCACAGCTTGTAGCGGCGCCAGCACGGCTACCATGCCGAGCCCCATGCGCATCATGGTTTTGGCTTCTTCAATATAGCGGCCAGCCAGAAGGTAGCGGGCGCCGACGGCCAGCACCACAAGCGAGGTCGTCAGGTAGGCCGCCGTGAACATGTGCGCAAAGCGATAGGGGAAGCTGGGATTGAATATGATCTGCCACCAGTCGACCGGGAAAGCGATGCCGTTTTTCATTTCGAAGCCGGCGGGTGTGTGCATCCAACTGTTGGCAGCTAGAATCCAGAATGCCGAAAGAGAGGTTCCGACCGCCACCAGGATTGCGGACGTGACATGCAGGTTCGCGGATACGCGCTGCCATCCAAACAGCATGATGCCCAGGAAGGACGCCTCGAGAAAGAACGCCGTCAGGACTTCGTAGCCCATCAATGGGCCAATGATATTGCCGGTCACTTGCGTAAAGCGTGCCCAGTTGGTGCCGAACTCGTAAGACAGCACCAGGCCCGACACGACGCCCATGGCAAACGAAATGGCGAAGATCTTGGTCCAAAAGCGCGCCAGCCGGTGGACGTGTTCTTCGCCGGTGAAGCGCCAGCGTACCAGGAGGGTAGCGATGAATGCAGCGAGCCCGATGGAAAACGCAGGAAAGATGATGTGAAACGAGATCGTAAATGCGAACTGCAAACGGGCAAGCAGTGTAGCGTCGAGTTCCATGATGTTTGGGGTCCGGTCACGAAAACGGTTCGCAACCCCAATATCACGATGGTGCCTCTCTGGCGCCACTATTATACCATCATTGCGCGTTCAAATAAAACATTGTTCAATTGACTTGCCGGATGCGTGATCGTTGAAACTTTGAGGGAGCTAGGCTGCTGCCATGTGGAGCCACAAGAGTCGTGTCGAACGCGATTTAACCCGCTGGCAAGACGCCGGTTGGGTCACGGCCGAGGGGGCAGGCGCAATCCGGGCCGAGCTGGAAAGTACGCGCGGCGCCAAGGTCGCCACGGTCCTGTCGATGCTGGCGGCCGTCTTGCTCGGCTTTGCCGTCATGAGTTTTGTCGCCGCGAACTGGCAAGACATGAGCAAGCTGTTGCGGCTGGCTTCTCTATTTACACTGCTGGTCGGCGCGACGGTTGCTGCGGGCGCCTTTTTCGCGCGCGGCATGGACGGCGCGGGGCATGCCTGCGCCCTGCTCGGGTCGGCGATCTTCGGCGCCAACATCATGCTAATTTCGCAGATGTACAACATGGACGGCAACGCTCCCGACGCCGTTTTACTTTGGGCGGCGGGCGCACTCGTATCCGGTCTATTGCTGCGCTCGGGTCCAACACTCGCACTCGCTATGGTGCTCGTGTGTTTTTGGGCGGGTTGGGAAACCAGCCAGCGTGACGAAGTGTTTTGGCCGTTCCTGATTCCGTGGGCTTTGGTTTCAGCCGGGTTCTATTGGCTGAAATGGCGGCCCGGTCTGCATCTTTCGGGTTTGGCGCTGTCTGGGTTCATCGTCTTCTTTGGCTTCATCTGGCATGGCGGGCACCATCATGCGGCTGTCACGGCGTGCGGACTGGCGCTGCTCGCAATCTCGGTCCTGGGCGACAGGATTATCCCGGCGCTCTCGGACCTGTGGGCGGCTGTATTGAGCTATGCTCTGGCGATCACCTACATCGGCTTGATGGCGCTTCAGTATGATGACAATCCGACAGTGACGGTCTACGTCGCGCTCGCCTTGGCAACCCTTGGCCTCACGCTCGCAGCCGTCTGGTGGGGACTGACGTTCAACAACAGCGGCGCCTTGTGGCTCGGCCACATCGGCTTTTCCATCGAGATACTGAGCGTTTATCAAAAGACCGTGGGATCGTTGATCGACACCTCGCTGTTTTTCCTCGTCGCCAGCCTGTTAGTCGCGGCTCTGGCCTTCATGGCTTACCGCCTCAATGAACGCCGCCAAACCGTGGAGGCCCTGTCATGAGCTACAACCCAACTGCAAATGTCGGCATCAGCCGCCGCAACCTTTGGATCGCTGTCGGGCTCGTCATCGCGCTCCAGTCAGCGGCGCTGATCTGGATGATCGTAGACCGGGTCATGCTGCTCAGATCGGGGAAAGAAGTGACCGTCGAGGTCGTGCCTGTCGATCCGCGCGATATTTTCCGCGGCGAATACGTGGTGCTCGGATACAGCTTCACCGGAACTGGCGATACGGTCATGCCCGCCGGCACCAAGCGTGGCGATCGCGTCTATTCGGTGCTCAGGCGGAGCCGTGATGAACCCAAGGCAGACGGCGCCCCCAACGTGGATGCGCCCAGTCCGAACGGTGGGCAAACACAGGGCAGCAAATGGGTCCTCGTGTCGGTGGCGCGGTCGTACCCCGATAAGATCGAACCCGGCGAGACGGTGTTGAGCGGCATCGCGTCCGACATCTGGCGCAACGCCGAAAAGGCTATCGATTACGGTCGAATCCGCTATGGCATCGAGACATATTTTGTACCCGAAGGCAAAGGCCGGGCACTCGAAGAGATGGTGCGCGACAAGAAAATCGAGGCGGTGCTTGCGGTCGGGGCAACGGGCCAGGCGGCAATTAAAGCCCTCATGATCGATGGCAAACGGGTGCACGAAGAACCGCTGTTTTAGGCGCGCTTGCGCTTTGCGGGTCAGCTTCCCATATATTTTCGATGGAACAGATCGATTTCACCGCTCCGGCGGACATGTTTACGGCAATCGGCCCCGGGATGCGCAACCGGGCTGTGAAATTCCGCCGGTTCTCTTCGGGAGCCGAGGCGATCCAGTTCGCCATTGAGGGCCAGGATGGCAAGCTGCTTTGCGGGACGGTCATCGAGGTTGATGATCAGCGTTTGCTCGCTGCTGACATTAGGGCACTCTACGACAGCGACAAATTTCCTCTGCCGCGCAAGGCGTAATTGATGACTGTCCTAACAGGAGCGGGCGGTCGGCTCCCCGGAGGGGAGCCACCGCGACCAGCAACAATGAGCAGAGCTTTTGTAAAAGAACCCGACGGCACCGAGCCGTTTGCGGATGCTCCCGGGAAACTCATCTCCGAGCATCCCAACTACGTAACGCCGAAAGGCCTGACCCTCATTGAAGAGCAGGTGCGCGACTTCACGGTGGCAAGTGCCAAGTCGCAAGCGAACGACGATCGGGCAGCCCTGAGCGCCGCGGCGCGCGAGTTGCGCTATTGGCAGGCGCGCCTTGCTTCAGCGGAACTCGTTGCGCTGCCGAAACACTCCAGCGCCGTTCAATTTGGCGCGACCGTGACGGTTCGGCGCGGGGATGGCCGGATCCAGCGTTTTCAGATCACGGGCGAAGACGAAGCAGACCCAAAAAAAGGCTCCATCTCGTACGTTGCTCCACTTGCCCTTGTCCTCATGGGCAAACAAGCCGGCGACGTCGCCCGCCTAGCTGGCAGCGAGATTGAGATTGTTGGGCTCGATTGAAACGCCCGGCCACCTCACGCGGCGAGTTCGAAGGTGTAGTTCTCGATCACGGTGTTGGCGAGCAGGTCTTTGCACATGCGTTCGACCTCAGCGCGCGCCTTGGCCTCGTCGGTCTCCTGCAAGGAGACTTCGATGTATTTGCCCTGACGGACATCATTGACACCGGAAAATCCAAGTGACGACAGCGCCCCTTCGATGGCTTTGCCCTGCGGATCGAGGACACCGTTTTTGAGCGTGATGCGGATGCGGGCTTTCATGCGTTTCTCCGGCAACCGGCAGCCGGCAGCCGGGAACCGAATAGGCCGCGTCGTGCGGTTGCCGGTTGCCGGTTGCCGATTGCCGCAATTCAGTTCGGTTTACCTGTCGGGTTCGTCGATGATGCCACCAACACCGGTCCAGTGCCCTTAGGCCGCGGATTTTCCGTCAGCACGCCAAGGCGACGGGCGACCTCTTGATAAGCTTCCAGCAATCCGCCGAGGTCGCGGCGAAAGCGGTCCTT
>JANNUW010000408.1:0-1096 GCA_031414095.1 Hyphomicrobium sp.
CGATAGCGGATCGCCCGAATGCGGCTGTGGTCTTGCGGGTTTACCAGCGCCACCTGGTTTGGTCGCGGCCGTTGGCGGTTTCGGCGCGGCTGGATCAGTCGCCGACGACCATGAGCTGGTCTGCGCATGCGCAATTCCGCAAAGGCAAAGCCCAACGATGACGACGGCGGTTCGCAGATGCTTACCCTTCATGCAACGGTTCCTCTGTCAGTCGCCGATGCGAGTGCACCGGCAATGGCTGCGACACCAACTGCGCAGTCGGCTGCCGACGAGCCGGCCGGCAGATCGACACCGGCGAAATCGACCCCGATCGTGGCGAAGTCGCGCGCCGCATCGGGATTAGCGATACCGAACACGACGCACGGCACCTGGAAAATCTCGGCCCACCAACTGGCAAACTCGGCTTGCGCGCCGAAGTCGCCCACGTCCGACGGTTCGAACCCGATGTAATCGGCAGCGGCTTCGGCGAGCTCCATCGCATCGTGACGCGCCAACTCGGCATCGATCGCGATGCCCACGCCAACCATGAAGCGCGTGCCGAGGATCTCGCGGGCCTCGTCATAAGCGGCACGCAAACCGGACGACCACGGTAAATGGACGCCGTCGGCACGCAACGCACGCGCAAGCGCAGCGTCACCCTCGATCAACGCGGCGACATTGGCTTTTTGGGCAATCTCGACGAGCGGCCGGGCTGCTGCCGCATCAAGCGCTGCCGTGCCCGCCCGGATCAACACCGCCGCAATCAAAGGGGTCGCGGCGAGCGCCGCTTGCAGCCGGGCAAGCGCCGACGGGCCGGCTTCGACCATCAGGTAGATCTGCGTCTTGGCACCTTGCGCCGCCACTCTCATATCCCCGCTCGTTGCAACGTCGGCTATCTGCACTCAATAGGGCGAAAAAGCGGCTTCTTAGTTGTCGCAGGCGACTCTGCTTCGCAGAGCCGGCCGCCTGCGACGGGACATTTTAGTTGTCGCAGGCGACTCTGCTTCGCAGAGCCGGCCGCCTGCGACTAAGAGAGAGGCACGTTGAGCTTGGTGCCTTTGGTGATGATGCCGCCGCGATTGCCGATCTCGATCGAACCGTAGCGCTGCTTGAAGCA
>JANNUW010000409.1:0-10581 GCA_031414095.1 Hyphomicrobium sp.
CGCTGATCGAAACTTCAAGCAAATGACCGGGAATCTTCGTTGCAAATCCGTCGGTCATCACGCCCCAGCTGGCGACGATGAGTTTGTCTCCGTCCACCAACAGTCCGTTGGGATTGATCAGCGCATCATCCTTCAGCCAGACTTCGAGTTTCTGATCGGCCAGCCGCCAGATCGTATCGGTGACCATATCGGAAACGTAGACCGCGCCCGACTTATCGGCTGCAACGTCGTTGAGGAACTTTGCGTCCTTGGCTTCAAAGCGCGTGACGATGGCGCCGGTTTTGGTATCGATCTCGACGAGCTTGTCGATGTCGGCGACGTAGAGTTTGTCGCCCACAAGCGCGAGGCCCTTGGGCGCATCGAGGCCGGTTACCCATTTCTGCACGAGCATTTTGCCATCAAGCGAGACCTTGGAAATGTAGCCGTTGCCGTCTTTGTCGGGCGCGTTACCATTGACATTGCTGACGTAGATGAGGTTCTCCGCCTTGACGGGGAGCGCAGACTCTGGCGCCTCGAAGCCGCTCAGTTCCCACACCATCGCCGGCTCAGCGTCGCTCGAATTGTCGCAGGCAGCCAGTGGCACGACGAATGCCAAAGCGATTGCCGCCGAATAAAATCTCGCGCTCATAGGGTTCGATCCTCTGTGATGAAGCGGCCGCCCGCGACCTCGAATAAATACCGATAAAATCATAATGTTGCGCCGCACTCAAAGTGGAGTACCTTGCCGCCGTCTCCTTGTCATGCGGCCAAAACAATTTCGCCGCAAGTGTCGCACGAAAACGCAGATGCAACGGCCGGGAGATAGCGCGGGGGTTGATTTTCAATGGATTGGGACAAGCTTAGGATATTTCACGCTGCCGCAGCGGCGGGAAGTTTCACCCACGCGGGTGACGCGCTGCATCTAAGCCAGTCGGCCGTCTCCCGCCAGGTCTCGGCGCTCGAAAAAGATTTGAAGGTTTCGCTGTTTCACCGCCACGCCCGCGGGCTGGTGCTGACCGAACAAGGCGACCTTCTCTACAACACCGTGTCCGACGTGATTGCAAAACTGCAAACCGTGGAAATGCTGCTGACCGACACGACGACAACGCCGTCGGGCGATATCCGCATCTCGGCGCCTGTCGGACTGGGCTCCGTTTGGGTGGCCAAGCGCATGCGCGAGTTCATCGACCAATACCCTGATATTCGCGTTGAATTGATGCTCGACGACGAGCAGATCGACATCGCGATGCGCGTGAGCGACGTAGGCATCTGGACCCGCGAACCCGATCAACCGGACCTCATCCGCCGGCTTTTGTTCAACGCCAAGGTGCGCCCCCTCGCGTCGACACAATATATCCGGCTGTTTGGTCAGCCCGAAACGCTGGCAGATCTCGACAAAGGGCACCGGCTGATTTCCTATTCCGGCCAACCCTCTCAGCACCTGCCGGCGATCACCTGGCTCGAGACAGCCGGCCGCGAAGGTCTGGAGCCGCGCACCCCGGCGTTCCGGGCCAACAGTGTGGTCGCCATCAAGAACGCGATATTGGCGGGCGTCGGGATCGGGATGATGCCCGATTACATGGTCGAGGACGAAGCCGATTTCGTGCCCGTTTTGACCAAAACGATCGCCGAACAGCCCTCGCTGCCGATTTTGTTCGTCTACCCTGAAGAGCTTAAAAGCTCAAAAAAAGTGCAGGTTTTGCGCGATTTTCTGGTCTCGAAAGCAAGGCAATGGAAAGACTAAACGGCGCCTGTGCGCAAGCCTCACTTTTTTGTGATCCATCCGCGAAAATTTGCGTTAAGAGAGGCATCTGGTGACTCGTCGTACGCCGGTTTTTTTGCCATCACCGGTGTCGCGAGACACGAGTATGACCTAACTTGAGGCCGGGCACATCGCCCGGCCTTTTTTCGTTGGCCAGCATCGGGCAGTGTACCGTGCGGCGTCCGCGCGGTTTGCGAATTGAGGCGGACGGCGCTATCTAGGTGCGCCGGTCCTGAATTGAACCATCGGCCCCCGTTCGAACTCCTCGCAAGGCACTAAAATTATGGCCCACCAGGCACCCACGTCGGCTTCCAAGACGCTCTACGACAAGATTTTCGACGACCACATTGTCGATCGTCAGCCCGACGGCACTTGCCTCCTTTATATCGACCGGCATCTGGTGCATGAAGTCACGAGCCCGCAGGCTTTCGAGGGTTTGCGCCTGTCGGGCCGCAAGGTGCGGGCGCCGGAAAAGACGCTCGCCGTGGTCGATCATAACGTGCCGACGTCGGACCGGACCAAAGGCATCGCCGACAACGACAGCCGTATCCAGGTCGAGACGCTGGCCAAGAACGCCAAGGATTTTGGCGTCGAATACTTCCACGAGCTCGACAAGCGCCAGGGCATCGTCCATGTCGTCGGTCCCGAGCAGGGCTTCACGCTGCCCGGCACCACCATCGTATGCGGCGACAGCCACACCTCGACGCACGGCGCGTTCGGCGCGCTCGCCCACGGAATCGGCACCAGCGAAGTCGAGCACGTTCTGGCGACGCAAACGCTGATCCAGTCAAAGGCCAAGAACATGCGCGTGACGGTCGACGGCGCCTTGCCGCCCCACGTCACCGCCAAAGACATCATCCTCGCCATCATCGGCGAAATCGGCACCGCGGGCGGCACCGGATCGGTCATCGAATACGCGGGGGAAGCCATCCGCGCCCTGTCGATGGAAGGCCGCATGACGGTCTGCAACATGTCGATCGAAGGCGGCGCGCGGGCGGGCATGATCGCGCCTGACGAGAAAACCTACGCCTATATCAAAGGCCGTCCGCGCGCCCCCCAAGGTGCTGCTTGGGACGCTGCCATGGCCTACTGGCAGACGCTGCATACGGATGAGGGTGCACACTTCGATCGCGAAGTCCGCCTCGATGCCGCGAAACTCCCTCCCATCGTGACGTGGGGCACGAGCCCGGAAGACGTCGTCTCGATCGCCGGAGTGGTTCCCGATCCCGCGAAGGCCGCCAACGAAAACAAGCGCGCGTCGATGCAGCGGGCGCTCGACTACATGGGCCTCAAGGCCGGCACCAAGGTGATCGACATCCCGCTCGACGTTGTTTGGATCGGTTCGTGCACCAACGGGCGCATGGAAGATTTGCGCGAAGTGGCAAAGATTGTCGAGGGCCGCAAGATTTCGTCGTCGCTCGATTATGCGATGATCGTGCCGGGTTCAGGCCTCGTCAAGCAGCAGGCAGAGGCCGAGGGCTTGGACAAGATCTTTATTGCCGCCGGGTTCCAATGGCGCGAGCCCGGCTGTTCGATGTGCCTTGGCATGAACCCCGACCAGCTGAAGCCCGAGCAGCGTTGCGCATCGACCTCCAACCGCAACTTCGAAGGCCGTCAGGGCTACAAGGGCCGCACGCACTTGGTGTCGCCAGAGATGGCCGCCGTCGCCGCGCTCGAAGGCCACTTCGTTGATGTGCGGACGTGGCGGAAGTAACGCCAGTTTCCCACACGGAATGTATCGTGATGCCGATCTCGCTTTTTGCCGGATAACTGGCAGCCTCACTGCCGTCCGGTTTCCGGGAAAAACGTCGGTTAAAGTCTAGCGCACCCTAAACCCCCGCGCGCCGTAGTGCAGGATGAAAAGGTAGCTCGGCACGGCGAGCGCCATGTAGGCGAGCTGAAAATCGATGTGCTGCTTTAGCAGTGCAAACGCGTACGGCATCAGCGCGCCACCGGCGATGGACATGATGAGCAGCGCCGAGCCGTTTTCCGTATTGCGGCCGAGGCCCCTGATCGCGAGCGGGAATATAGCCGGCCACATCATCGCATTGGCAAAGCCGAGCGCCGCGATAAACGCGATCGAAACATAGCCGCCTGTCAGCGTGGCGCATATCGTCAAGAACACGCCAAGCGCTGCCGACAGTGCCAGATAACGCTGCTGCGAGACGAAGCGCGGGATCAGCCACAGGCCAACGACGTACCCGATCAGCATGGCGAACAGCGTGTACGACGTAAATAGCCGCGTCGCGTCGAGCGGCAGCCCAAAGCCCGATCCGTAGATGCCGATGGCATCGCCCGCCATGACTTCGACGCCGACATACAAGAACATGCACACCACGCCGAGCCACAGGTGGGACGCGGAAAAAATGCTTGTTTCAGCTGAGCCGGCCGAGCGCTCATCGTTGACGGTCTCAGGTTGAATGTCGGGAAGGCTCGAGCGTGCGATCCAGTAGGCCAACAACGCCAGCAAGCCCGCCATGATCATGTAGGGCAAGTGTACTTGCGCGGCGAACGTGTCGAGCAATTGATTGCGCGCCTCAGGCGACGGCGCCGCTTTGACTCGCGCATCGAAGTTGTCGAGGCCGCGCAAAACGAGCGCGCCGAAAACGAACGGCGCCAAAAGTCCCGCGAACTTATTGCAGATCCCCATGAATGCAATGCGCTGGGCTGCAGCGTCGATGGGGCCGACGATACTGATGTAGGGATTGGCGGCGGTTTGCAGAATAGATAGGCCGGCCCCGATAACAAATAGGCCCGTCAGCGCGCCCGAATACACGCGCATGGTTGTGAACTGGCCGAACACGAGCGCGCCGGCCGCCATCACGAGGAGCCCCAGAGCCATGCCCTTCTTCATACCGGTGCGGCGCAGAATGGCCGACGACGGCAGCGCCAGAAAAAAATAGGAGAGATAGAACGCCATCGGCACCAGGAAGGCACCGGCATCATCGAGTTCAAACGCGAGTTTGACGAACGTGATAAGCGGCCCGTTGAGCCACGTCACGAAACCGAAAATGAAAAACAGCAGGCCGATCGTGGCCGTCGGCCCGATGCGGCTTAAGGGGGTGCCGTCGCGGCTCGGGCGAGGTTCGGAAGAATTATCGGCAACGGCGCGCCAGATCATAATAACCCACTAGCTTATAGTGTTACGTTGCGATTCGTCGCCCCAAGGGGAAATCGGTTGGGTCAAGCTCTTCGCGCGACCCAACATGGCTGGCTCCGTCCTTGGATGTTGGGTCGCGCGACGCTTGACCCAACCTACGCATCGTCGGCATCAAGAAGGCCCTGCGGCCTTTGTTGTTTTCTGTTGGGGATAGATGAGGTGTTTGGCTATGGAGACGGGTTCGCCATCTATCGCGCCCCCCTAAAAGTAATCATTTACTCAAGCGCCGGCTTGGCTTTCGAGTTGAGCGAGGAGAATGTCGGTTTCCTCGAGCAGACGCTCTTTCTCGGCCAGGTATTCGCCCTGGGCGGCGGCGCCATTCACCCAAGCCGACCGCAGCGCATCGTCGGCGATCCACTGTACACGCTGATAAATGCTCAATAAACGGGCTTCCAATCTTTCCAGGTCATCTTCCATTCGGGGAGCCTCCTGACGCTATGCCAAACATAGCATGTAGGGCCGGCGCCCGCGAAGGAGCTATCGACGGTTGAGAGACGGGCGGCGATCAGCCCTGGCCTTCCACACCCATACGCTTTTTCAGTCTTCGCCTGCGGCGCGTGCGTCGTTGACGAGGGGGTTTTCGATTTTTATCGGCTCGTAGCCGGTCACGGCTTGTGCCGCGTCGGTTTGCTCTTGAGGGCTCAGCTGGGCCTTGATGAGATCCCGGCGCCGGATCGATTGAACGTCGCCGCCGCGAGCTGCCAAGCTGTACCATTTCATGGCCTGCTTGACGTCTTTCTCGACGCCCAGGCCGCTTTCAAACAGCACGCCGAGATTATACTGGCTGTCCTGCAAGTCGCGGTCGGCGGCCGACCGGAACCACTTGGCGGCGGTCTCGTAGTCGGGCGAACCGGTCTGGCGGCTGGCGCTGAGGACTGCGAGATTATGCATGGCTTTGACGTTGCCCTGCTCGGCCGCGCGCTGATACCAGGAGCGTGCCTGTCCGGTGTCGGCTTTGACGCCAAGACCGCGTTCGTACAAGGTCCCGAGGCGATACTGCGCCTGAGCAAAACCCTGTGCCGCCGAGCGCTGATACCAGCGCATGGCCTCCTTGAAGTTCTGCGACGTGCCTTTGCCTTCGGCTAGCCGGGAAGCGGCTTCGAACTCTGCCGAGGCATCGCCCTTGGCGGCCGCCAAACGCAGCGACAGCGGACCTACGGTAATCGGCGGCAAGTCGAGCGCGCTCGACTTCGCATCGGCGGGCAATGGAGCGTCAGTCGAGGCCGTTTCGGCAGGCGCGGGCACCGACGTGACAGCCCTTGCAATGCCCGGGATCTGCACTTCCTGCATGAAGGCAGCGGGTGTCATGGTGTTGGCGGCGGTCTCACCGAGCTGGCTCGACAGGTTGGCTTGGTTCTGCTGATGCTGAAGGATCACAAGATTCATCGGTGAAACGGCGTCCGTCGATTGCCGCAGACGGATGCCCGGCGGCGGGCTCAAGGGCTCGTCGTTGGAAATTTTGCCGGGCGCAGGCCGGGCCTCGTCGGTGTCCTGGTCGGGAATGAAGCTGTTGGCAGCAGCATCGGGCGACTCTGGCTTGCCGTTTGCCGCAGTCGGTGCTGCTGGAGTTGCGGCCTTGGCGGTGGCCGGCGCTGCCGGTGTCTCGGCATCTTCGGAGGACTGCGAAATCGGCGCTTCGCCGGCATCGGGCGCCGGTGCTTTGGGACGCATCAGGCTACCAGCGCCCAGCACGGCGATCAACGCGAGGGCCGCCACAATGAGCTTGGGTGAAAGCCCGCCGATCCGGCTCTTGGTTTGACTTGCCATGGCGGTCGGAACATCACGGCGGACGCGCTCGGCGCCGAGCGCTGTACCCGCTGGCGCCCCCGGTTCGCCTTTCGCGGCCGAGGCACGAATTTTGGCGCGCTGCGCGTCGGCAACGAAGTCCTGGCGAAGTTTTTCAACGCCGGCCCGGCCGTCGGGCAACGCAGGCGCGTCAACCTGTTCAGGCAGTTTCATTTCGCTGAAGCTGTCGGGCTGGCGTGCGGCGGCGAGGCTCGCTGGCGCTTCATAGTCTTCGACTGAGGCAGGCACGAACGGCGCGGCAGAATGGCGTTTGTCGGGACCTGAAAAGCCCGGGTCGGTATCGCGCTGGCGCTCGACAGGCGAGGCTTTCGCGTGTGCAAGCGGCGCCGCCGCAAAGGCCGCCGGCAGGCGGGATTGTTCCATCGCGTCAATACGGTCAAGCACGCGAATGAGGGCCTGCTGGAGCGTATCGAGCATCAGGGCCGTGTGTTCGTCACCGTCGCGGCGCTCGCCGATATAGGACTGCAAAAGTTCGCGCATGTCCCCGACGGCATCATCCGAGCTGACGGACGTGCCTGCTGGCGAGGCGGCGGAAGTCGCCATGTAGCCTTCAAAACGTGAAGCGACCGACTGCGCGGCTTCGTTGGCCATGCGCTGGTATTCTTCGGCGGGCATCACGGCCGCGGCGCTGGCGTGGTTTTCGAACTGCGCGGCGAGGTGCTCGACGACTTCGTTCAACTGCGCTTCGATGGTATCGAGGCGGTTGAGCTGTCCTTGGGTTTGGTCGAGGTGGCGTGAAATTTCCTCGATATGCGCCTCGACCAGCTTCAGGCCGGCCACGTCCGTGCGTTTGGCGACGTCCTGCAGCGAGACACCCAGGTGTTCCTCAAGCTGTCCGAGGCGATTATCGAGAGCCGCGAGCTTGTCATACACGGGAGCTTCGTCGAGGGAGGCGTGCAGGCGATCGGTCAGGTCGGCGAAGCGCTCTTCCAGCCATTGGCGATCGAAATTCAATGCGGCCGCGGGCGCTACTTCGGGGGCGGGCGACGGCGCAATGAATGCGTGCACGGTCGCGGTCGGCGTAACATGAGCGGCCTCAGCGGGTGCGGCAGGCAGTTCCGACAACGCGGCGAACGTGTTCGAGGGCGCGGGAGGATTTGCTGCGTCTTCTTCATAGAGCCGCGTCAGGGCTTCTGCGTCGCCCGCCGACCAGCCCTCGGAGTTCTTTGTTGAGCCGCCGTTGTCGATGATGTCGAAGGGATCGGCCGCCAGCGGGTCGGTGCGGTTGCGCGAAAATTCGGAGGACCAGTTGAAGGCCGCAGCGGGCGCCGCGCCGGATCGCAAGGCCATCGGGCCATGCTGGGACGGTTGGCTAGCAGCAGCGGGCGCGCTCAGTTCCTCTTCGCCGGAGACCGTTGCCGAACCAGCAGCGGACGACGGCGCCGGTGTGCCAAGAGATTCGCCGTCGCGTTCCGCGCGCGCCTGGGAAATTCGCTCGGCCAATTGTGCCAGCGCATCCTCTATGCGGGAAAATGCGGGCACGAATTCGTGCGGCACCTGGGGCCTGGCAACCCGAGCATCGGCTCCGAGCTGCTGCAACCGCGTTTTCATCTCGTCGAGGGCCTCGAAATGGCGGCGGTCTGCGTCGGCGATCTGACCGGCGATGACGCCAAGGAGCCGGCTCACTTCGCCTTGTCCCAGGGGCTGATCCTGTGGGCCCTGTGTCGTGTCCTTAGCTTCGTGAAGCATCCTAATCCCCGTAAGCACTTCTGCCGCAATCGGCGAAATCGTGAATGCTACCGTCTCAGCCAGCAGTAAATGTTCGGTTAAGGTTTGCTCCGAATTGGAACGATGATGAAAAACGCGAATAAAGACGGGCTTTCCGCAGGACTGCTTTTCAGCGCCGTAGCCGCCAGGCTGCGCTGAAGGCGGTGCCAGCCGACGACTTGGCGAACACTTGTCGGCCTGATTCGTTTTTGTCCCTATCAGTTCCGTTGAAAGTCCCTTCACGAGGGCATCGATTTTGCCATAGTTGCGCACTAGATATGGGACCTGAAACGAGGCAGGTTCTAGATGGCACCCGCCTCCGGGACGATAGGAGAACTATGATGACGATTGCGATCAGGACAGCCGCCGCCGTCGCTCTTTTGGCGGGCGCTAGTGCGGCCGGGCTCGCTGCCTCCGCTGTCGACGACGCCGCCGGGCGGTATTCGATGTCACCCACCGACGGCGGCTTCGTGCGCCTGGACCGGCAGACGGGCGCAATGACCTTCTGCACCAAGGGCGATGCGGCCAAGCCCGAGACTGCCTGGTCCTGCACACCCATGGGCGACACTCAGCAGTTGACCGACACCGAGCGGGATCGGTTGGAGGCCGAAAACAAGGCTCTCAAGGCCGACAAGCAGCACCTCGAGGAAATGCTCGGCATGGCCGATCCCTCAAAGCCGGGAGCGGTCAATCCTGATACGGGCAGCGTCGCACCGAAACTGAAAATCCCATCGGAGCAAGACGTTGACCAAGCCTTCGACTACTTGGAGGGCATGATGAAAAAATTTCGCGAACGCATGAAGAAGCTCGACGACGTGCCCAATAAAGAGGAGCAGTTATAGGGGCATGCGCGCCGCGCAGTAGACTCTTGCCCGGGCCTCAAGTACCAGCGTCGGTGTAGTTCTTGACCACTTTCGCTGTGCGGAGTTCGGGCTGAATGGCTGATCAATCATCTTTGCGGCGTTGCCTCGTCTGTGGCAGTGCCCCCGCCGGCATTATTGCGGCCCTGACCGACCGTCTGAATGCGCCACATGGCTCGACCATTACGCCCACGACGAACCTCACTGCCAAAGCCATCCTGTATGTTGGCCCGCCCGCGGCATCCGTGGGTTCCTTGGCTGGCGGCGCCGCCATCATAGGCGCGGGCGCCCAATGCGATGGGGCGATCGTCGTCGTTGCCGCCAATGACGGCATTACGCCCCTCGGCCTTGATCAGATTCTAACTTTGCAGGTTCTCGGCCTCAGACACGTGACGTTTGCGGTTGAGATCCAAGACCTGAGCCACCTTTCGCACGCGCGTTACGAAGTGCTTGCCTCGGACTGCCGCGCCATCGCCGAGCGGATGCAGTTCGATGTGCCCGCCGTTGTGCCGGCCTCTGCCAGCCGGGGATCTAACGTGACGGACATCAGCGCCGAGGCGCCGTGGTATGATGGCCCCTCGCTCGCCGGGCTCGTAAGCACGATGCCGATCGCTCGGGCATCGGCCGGCGCGCCGATGCGGATGGTCATGGATGCGGCAGGCAGTGGGCGCCTGATCAGCGGAGCACTTCAGCAGGGCGACCGGGTTGCTGTTTTACCTGCCGGCCGCGTCTGTCGCGTCACAGGGCTCACTGTTGATGGCCGGACTGTTGCAGGGATTTTGCCCGGGCAGTCTGCCAAAATCACCCTCGCCGAAGCCGGGGCGCTCCAGCCCGGAGACGTGCTTGCGCCACCCGAACAACGGCCGGAAATGGCCGATCAAGTCGCCGCCCATATCGTGTGGTCCGGCCACGACCCGCTGCTGCCGGGCCGGCCCTACGTTTTGCGCTGCGGCGCTCAGACTGCTCGGGCGTCCGTGACGGCCCTCAAGTACAAAGTGAATGCCAGCACACTGGAGCACGTCGCCGCCCGCCAACTCGACCAGGGCGAAACCGGGTTTTGTAACGTATCGATCTCGCGACCGATCGTCTTCGATCCGTTCGAAACCGGCGGCGAGACCGGACAATTCGAACTCGCCGACACGATCAGCGGCGAAGTTGTCGGAGCGGGCCTCATCAAATTTGGGCTCAGGCGAGCCGAGAATGTGCATTGGCAGGCGTTATCGATCGACCGGGCCGCTCGCGCTTCAGCGAAGCTGCAACAGCCCTGTTGCTTGTGGTTTACGGGTTTGTCGGGTTCGGGCAAGTCG
>JANNUW010000410.1:0-6262 GCA_031414095.1 Hyphomicrobium sp.
ATCGCTGGTCATGGTCGTCGTGGTCGCCAGCGTGCTGCATTTCGGAGGCTCGGCATGAGCATCGCTTCGGGCGTCAAATCCCTCTTCCTCATCGAGTTCGTGCGCGCTTTCGGACTGACCATGCGCTACTTCTTCGCGCCCAAGAAGACGCTCAACTATCCGTTTGAAAAAGGCCCGCTATCGCCCCGCTTCCGTGGCGAGCATGTGTTGCGCCGCTATCCCAACGGCGAAGAGCGATGCATCGCCTGCAAGTTGTGCGAGGCGATCTGCCCGGCGCAGGCGATCACTATTGAGGCCGGTCCGCGCCGCAACGACGGCACGCGGCGCACCACGCGCTATGACATCGATATGACCAAGTGCATCTACTGCGGGCTGTGCCAGGAGGCTTGCCCCGTCGATGCCATCGTCGAGGGTCCGAATTTCGAGTTCGCAACCGAGACGCGCGAGGAGCTGTTCTACGACAAGGAGCGCCTGCTCGCCAACGGCGATCGCTGGGAACGCGAGATCGCGCAGAATTTAAAGGCGGATGCGCAGTATAGGTGAGGGCGGTGAGGCGGTCGCGGGCAACCGGAAAGTAGGCACTAGGCAGTAGGCAGTAGGTCAACCCCCACCCACAGGTGTCATCCTTGGGCTTGGCCCGAGGACCCATAGGGCGGCTGGGGCTGATGTTTGATAAATATGCGGTGGGGCCACAGGTTTCGATCGAAGGGCTTGAGCTGCCGGAGGAATTGGTCCTCGGGACGAGCCCGAGGATGACACCTGTGATATGCGGTGCGGCGACGGGCTCGACTGAGGGACTTGAGTGAATATTGGGATGGGCCTTCGAACAAGCCTGAGAATGGCACCTGTGAGGTGGAATAAGA
Organism: Hyphomicrobium sp.; assembly: GCA_031414095.1. Taxonomy (GTDB): domain Bacteria; phylum Pseudomonadota; class Alphaproteobacteria; order Rhizobiales; family Hyphomicrobiaceae; genus JANNFX01. The sequence goes on from JANNUW010000410.1 coordinate 864, forward strand.
CATGGCATTGACGGCAGCATTCTTTTATTTGTTCGCGACGTTGGCCGTTGCGTCGGCGGTGATGGTGATCACGGCCAAGAATCCTGTGCATGCGGTGCTCTTCCTCATTCTAACGTTCTTCAACGCGGCTGGACTGTTCATTCTTCTCGGCGCGGAATTCCTCGCCATGCTACTGATTATCGTCTACGTCGGCGCGGTGGCGGTGCTGTTCCTGTTTGTCGTCATGATGCTCGACGTCGACTTTGCCGAACTGAAAGCCGGGTACATCAAGAATGCGCCGGTGGGGCTCGTCGTCGGCGGCGTGGTGCTGGCCGAATTGATCGCGCTGTTCACCGCGCGGGGCACCTCGCTGGGGTTATCCAAAACCACTGCCGCCGCTATCCCGTCTAGCGGCACCAACACCGAAGCCATCGGATTGCTGCTCTATACCAAATACATCTACTTCTTCCAGGCCTCAGGCCTCGTGCTGCTCGTCGCCATGATTGGCGCGATTGTTCTCACCCTGCGCCAGCGCGCGAACGTCAAACGCCAGTCGATTTCCGCCCAAGTGGCGCGTGGCCCAGCAACGGCGCTCGAGATTATCAAAGTGCCGAGCGGCGGCACCGGCATGCCGCCCATTCCAGCCCCTAAGGAGGCCGCGGAATGACCATCACCCTCGCCCACTATTTCACCCTCACCACACGGCTATTCATGGGCAGCGCTAATGCGCTTGCCTGGGGACGGACCTTGGTGGGCCCAACTGGCGGGCGGGCATAGGTGAACGACATGGACGAATTGCTCTGGAAATATGTTGTTGTGGTTGCTGTTTTGGCGGCCTTGCTTGCCGCCGTGGCAGACTGGAACTGGGGTAAGAGGGGCCTTCTTGCCGGAGTACTTGCGTCCCTTGGGCTTTCGTTCGTGTATGCCCTGTCAGGGTGGATGACATATGGTGGTCAGGCCTTTGTACTTGTGTTCGCGCTGCCCGTACTCGCGGGGGGGGTCTTAGGTGCGTATCTGATCATCCAAGCCATCGCTTGGAGCGTGTGGCCGGGCAAGGGACTCAAAAAATGACCATCACCCTCGCCCACTATCTGACAGTCGCAGCGTGTCTGTTCACGCTCGGCATCTTCGGTATTTTTCTCAACCGCAAGAACGTCATCATCATTTTGATGTCGATTGAATTGATGCTGCTCGCGGTCAATATCAATCTGGTGGCATTCTCTCACTATCTGGGCGATCTCACCGGGCAGATCTTTGCGCTGTTCGTACTCACGGTGGCGGCTGCAGAAGCTGCCATCGGGCTTGCGATCATCGTCGTCTACTACCGCAACCGCGGTTCCATCGCGGTTGAAGATATCAATATGATGAAGGGGTGAGAATCGTGGTCCGGCAACCGGCAACAGGCAACCGGGGGAGCGCGATTGAACCGCGCAACGAAACCCGGCTGCCGGCTGCCGGATGGCGGCTGCCGTCTCAGAACGCATGATCTACATCGCAATCGTTTTCCTGCCGCTTCTGGGCGCGCTGATCGCGGGCCTCGGCGGGCGTGTGCTCGGCGAGCGGCCGTCTGAACTCATCACCACGGCGTTGCTGCTGATCGCGGCGGCGTTGTCGTGGGTGGTGTTTTCGCAAGTCGCTATCGGCGACGAAACGCCGGGCACCGTGCGCATCATGCGCTGGATCACGTCGGGCGACCTCGAAGCCAACTGGGCGCTCAAGATCGATACGCTGACCGCCGTCATGCTGGTCGTCGTCACCACGGTGTCTGCCCTCGTGCATGTCTACTCGATTGGCTACATGCACGAAGACGACAGCCGTCAGCGCTTTTTTGCCTACCTGTCGCTGTTCACGTTCGCCATGCTGATGCTGGTGACGAGCGACAACCTTCTGCAGATGTTTTTCGGCTGGGAGGGCGTCGGTCTCGCTAGCTATCTGCTGATTGGCTTCTGGTACAAAAAGCCGGAAGCCAACGCCGCCGCCATCAAGGCCTTCATCGTCAACCGCGTCGGCGATTTCGGATTTGCGCTCGGCATCTTCGGCGTGTTTGCGCTGTTCAAAACCGTTTCGCTCGACGCGATTTTTGCTGCCGCGCCTGCCGCGCAGGGCCAGACGATGGAATTCCTCGGCTACAATGTCGACGTGCTGACGACGTTGTGCCTGTTGCTGTTCATGGGCGCCATGGGTAAGTCGGCGCAGTTTTTGCTGCACACCTGGCTGCCCGACGCCATGGAAGGCCCGACGCCGGTGTCGGCGCTCATTCACGCAGCCACCATGGTGACGGCCGGCGTCTTTATGGTTGCGCGCCTGTCGCCGCTGTTCGAGCTCGCGCCCAACGCGCTGATGGTCGTCACGGCTGTCGGCGCCATCACAGCCTTCTTTGCCGCGACCGTGGGCCTCGTTCAAAACGACATCAAGCGGGTCATCGCCTATTCGACGTGTTCGCAGCTCGGCTACATGTTCGTCGCCTGTGGCGTCGGCGCGTACACAGCCGGTATTTTCCACCTGTTCACGCACGCCTTCTTCAAGGCGTTGTTGTTTTTGGGTGCGGGCTCGGTAATCCACGCCATGCATCATGAGCAGGACATGCGCAAAATGGGTGGCCTTAAATCCAAGATCCCGGTCACCTGGGCCATGATGCTGATCGGCACACTGGCATTGACGGGCGTCGGCATTCCCCACGTCGGTGGCTTTGCAGGCTTTCACTCTAAGGACGCGATCATTGAAACAGCCTACGCGGCACATACGCCGGGCAACTACGCGTTCTGGCTGTTGGTCATCGCGGCATTCATGACATCGTTTTATTCGTGGCGATTGATGTTCATGACGTTCCATGGCGAGACGCGCGCCGATCACGACACCTATGATCACGCGCACGAAAGCCCGCAGGTGATGCTGGTGCCGCTGTACGTGCTGGCAGCGGGCGCTGTGCTGGCGGGCGTCGTGTTCTCGGGCTACTTTATCGGCCATCATTATCAGGAGTTCTGGAAGGGTTCGATTTTCGAGGCGCCGGGCAAAGACATCCTGCATCATTCGCACGAAGTGCCCGAGTGGGTGGCATGGTCGCCGGCGCTCGCCATGTTGTCGGGCTTGGCTCTCGCCTATCTCTATTACATGAAGGAAACTTGGCTGCCGGCCGCCACCGCGCGCGCCTTCCCGTGGCTCTATAAGTTTTTCCTCAACAAGTGGTACTTCGACGAACTGTACGACGTGCTGTTCGTGCGCCCCGCGTTCTGGCTTGGACGTTTGTTCTGGAAGGGCGGTGATGGCACAATCATCGACGGCACTATCGATGGTGCCGCCAATGGCGTCGGCTGGGCCTCGGGCCGCGTCACGCGCTGGCAGACGGGTTACGTCTACCACTATGCGTTCGCCATGCTGATGGGCATCGCGCTGCTGCTGACCTGGTTCATGTATGCTGGTGGGGTGATGAAATGATGCTCTCGCCCGCAACGCCGATCCTGTCCATTGTCGCGTTCCTGCCGCTCGCCGGCGCGCTATTCATCGCCTGTCTTAACGCGCAGGCGGCCCGCAATATCCGCTGGGTGGCGCTATGGACGACGCTCATCACGTTCGCTGTGTCGCTGTTGATTTGGATCAACTTCGATACATCAAACCCCGGGTTCCAGTTTGTCGAAGAACGCGCCTGGCTTGGCGCGTTTAAGTACAAGATGGGAGTCGATGGCATTTCGATGCTGTTCGTCATTCTGACGGCATTCGTCATGCCGTTCGCAATCCTGGCGAGCTGGGAAAGCATCGAGACAAGCCTCAAGGAATACATGATCGCGTTCCTGGCGCTCGAAACCCTGATGATCGGCGTCTTCTGCGCGCTCGATCTGATGCTGTTTTATCTGTTCTTCGAAGGCTGCCTCATTCCGATGTTCCTCATCATCGGGGTGTGGGGCGGCAAGCGGCGCGTCTATGCGAGCTTCAAGTTCTTCCTCTACACGCTGCTCGGCTCGGTGCTGATGCTGGTCGCGATGCTTGCCATTTATAACTTTGCCGGCACCACGGATATCCCGACGTTGATGACGACCAAGTTCCCGGCCGGCATGCAGTGGTGGCTGTGGCTGGCGTTCTTTGCCTCCTTTGCCGTAAAGATGCCGATGTGGCCCGTGCACACGTGGCTGCCCGATGCGCACGTCGAAGCGCCGACGGCCGGTTCCGTTATTCTGGCGGCGATCTTGCTTAAGATGGGAGGTTACGGATTCTTGCGCTTCTCGCTGCCGATGTTCCCGATTGCGAGTGAAGCGCTGGCGCCATTTGTCTTCACGCTGTCGATCGTCGCGATCATCTACACTTCGCTCGTCGCGCTCGCTCAAGAGGATGTAAAAAAGCTGATCGCATACTCGTCGGTCGCGCACATGGGCTTTGTGACCATGGGCATTTTCACGATCACGGCGCAGGGCATCGACGGCGCTATCTTCCAGATGCTGTCACACGGATTGGTCTCGGCTGCGCTGTTCCTGTGTGTCGGCGTCATCTACGACCGGATGCACACGCGCGAGATTGCGGCCTATGGCGGGATCGTTGAACGCATGCCGCTTTATGCTGTGTGTTTCATGGTGTTCACCATGGCCAACGTCGGGTTGCCTGGCACGTCGGGCTTCGTCGGCGAATTCCTGACACTACTCGGCGTGTTCAAAACCAATACCACGGTGGCCGCGTTGGCGACGGTCGGCGTCATTTTGTCGGCTGCCTACGCGCTGTGGCTCTACCGGCGCATGTTCTTTGGTGCGATGGTCAAACCGAAGTTAAAGGCGCTCAATGATCTGTCGTTGCGCGAACTCGTGATCTTGGTGCCGCTGGTGCTGCTCATCTTGCTGTTTGGCGTTTATCCAGCTCCCGTGCTCGATGTGACGGCAGCCTCCGTAGGCAAGCTGATTTCCAACTACGAAACCGCCATTAGCGCCCACGCGCAGCTCGCCAAGTGATTGCGAAGAGGACGCCCCGCAAATGTCAGCGCTGTTAAGTTTTGCGCCGCTATATCCTGAAATGATGCTGGCCGGCGCCGCCTTGGTGCTGCTGATGCTCGGCGCATTCCAGACGGAAACCGATTTCTCCGCTGAAACGATTTCCGGTCTCGCCATCCTTGCACTCGCCGTCGCCGCCCTACTGGTTGCGGGCCCAGCAGGCGAGACGCAGACGCTGTTCGATGGTGCCTTTGTTTTAGATGCGTTCGCGCGCTTCATGAAAATACTGGTGCTGATGGGCTCGGCCGGCGCGCTTCTCATGTCGTTCCGGTTTCTGCGCCACGCGGGCATGATGAAATTCGAACTGCCAGTACTCGTGCTGCTGTCCACTGTCGGCATGATGGTCATGGTGTCGGCCAACGACCTCATTTCGCTCTACCTCGGCCTCGAGCTTATGAGTTTGGCCCTCTACGTGCTGGCCGCCTTCCGGCGCGACGACGTGCGCTCGAG
>JANNUW010000411.1:0-26408 GCA_031414095.1 Hyphomicrobium sp.
ATGTCGCGATGGCTTGTCAGGTGCAAGTTGCACAACAAGCAGCCTGACATCTCCTGGATTTACGGGATTTGTAATCAAGCAGTTATCGTGATCCAGGCGGGCGGTTGGTATCGTTAACGGGCTATGACGACAGCAAACGCACTCGTTTTATCGTACCTGGCGGTGTTCGCGCCGGCTTTCAGCCTGTTCGTATGGGGTCTGCGCCATTTGGCGAAGTGAAGGCGAACGGCTTGCGGATTTATCAATTCCGCACAAATCCATGTACACGGCAGGTGGCTATGTTAGCCTTCCCGCGCGCTGACAAATAACAACCGCCGTCGCGCTCGAGCCCTTTCATGCCCGACGATCGCTCCGTTCAACCCGGCTTCGACCCGGCCGTTCTCGATCTTGGTGGCATCGATATTTTTGCGGGACTTGGAGCAGCCGAGAAAGTCACTCTCGCGGGGCAATTCGAGACCCTGGGTGTGCGCCGCGGCGACGTGCTAATACGCCAAGACGATACGGCCGACGCGCTTTACATTACAGTTTCCGGCCGCTTTGCCGTGACACGCCAAGGCCGCGCTTCGCCCGTGACCGAGATCGGCGCCGGTCAGCCCATCGGGGAGATCGCCTTTCTAGCCGGCGGCCCGCGCACCGCGACCGTGACCGCGCTGCGCGACGGTCTGGTGTTGCGCCTGACGCGCGATAGCTTCGATCAACTGGCCGCCCAGCACCCCGGCATCTGGCAAGCGCTTACCCTGACACTGGCCCAGCGCCTCGCGGCCACCACGGCGGCGCTGCAACCGCCGCCCGACCCCCGGCCGCGGACGATCGCTCTAATCCGGGCGGGGGGCTCTCCGTTGCCGGACGCGTTCTGCAAACTTTTGAGCGGCGTGTTCCAATCGCATGCCCGCACCCTCATCCTCACATCGGCGAACGCCGCCGGACGGCTCGGCCCCAGTGACGACCTCGACAGCGCGTCGGCGACAGCCGCACTCAATGCGCTGGAAGCGAGTTACGATTACATCGTCTTCATCGCCGACGACGACCTGACGCCTTGGTCGGAGAAAATTATCCGCCACGCCGATCTCGTTCTGGCTGTCGGCTTTCACACGGCCGATGCGACGGCCAACATTCTCGAAGAAACCGCCGCGCGTTTTGTCCAGCCCGACGCCCGCCGGCTTGTGTTGCTGCACGCTTCACGACGCCGCATCGCGGGCACGGCGCGCTGGCTCGAAGGCCGCAGCGTCGCGTTTCATCATCACGTAGCGCTGAACACGCGCGCCGACACCGAGCGTTTGTTTCGCTTCATCAACGGCACTGCGCGCGGACTCATCGCGTGTGGCGGCGGCGCGCTCGGACCCGCCCACACCGGCGTCTTCAAGGCGCTTACCGAAGGCGGCTTTGAATTCGACATCATGGGCGGCGCATCGGTTGGCGCCGCTATGACCGCTGCCTTTATGTTGCGGTCCAACGCGGAAGACATGGAAGACGCCATCCACGAAATGTTCGTCACCCGCAAAGCCATGCGGCGCTACACGTGGCCGCGCTACGCCGTGCTCGATCACCGCCGCTTCGACGAAGAGTTGCAGCGCCTATATGGCTCGGACGGTATCGAAGACCTTTGGCTGCCGTTTTTCGCAGTTTCGACCAACCTGTCGCGTTATGCGTTGCACGTTCACCGTCAGGGCCCGCTGTGGCAGGCGGTGCGCGCGTCGGCGTCTATCCCTGTGTTGCTGCCTCCTGTTTACACGCGCGACGGCGAAATGCTCGTCGATGGCGGACTGCTCGATAACGTGCCTTTGCGCGTCATGCACGACCTTAAGAGCGGCCCCAACGTCGTCATCAGTTTCATGACGCTCGAAACGGAGCACTTCGCCGTCGACTACGATGCTTTGCCGTCGCGTTTCGAGCTGATGCGCCTTGCCGCCAATCCCTGGCGATGGGCCAGTCTGCCCGACGCGCCAGGTATCGTCGCCGTGCTCATGCGCGCCATGATGGCAAACCGCCACGCCTTCAAGCAGCATTTGACGGCCGAGGACATGCTGCTCGTACCGCCGGTGCCACCCGAGATCGGCTTGCTCGATTGGCATCGCCACAAGGAACTGTTCGACCAGACGTACGCATGGGCGACGCGCGAAGTTGCCCGCCTTGGCAGCGAGCAGGCCGCAGCCATGGCCGCATTTACCGGGCACTGACAGGCGGGGGCCAGGTTGCGCAGCGTGCCGCGGTGCGATAACCAGGGGCTCGTTTCGCGAAGGAATTTTAATGACCACGACACAGACCGCCGCTGCCAAAAAACCATCGCTGCTCATTCCCGGCGCCACAGGCGATTGGGAAGTGATCGTTGGCCTTGAAGTTCACGCCCAGGTGGCGTCGGCTTCGAAACTGTTCTCTGGCTCGTCAACGGCCTTTGGCGCCCCGCCCAATTCGCATGTGTCGCTGGTCGACGCGGCGATGCCCGGCATGCTGCCCGTCATCAACGAAGAATGTGTCGCCCAGGCGATCCGCACCGGGCTTGGCCTTAAGGCGCACATCAACCTGCGCAGTATTTTCGACCGCAAAAACTATTTCTATCCCGATTTGCCGCAAGGCTACCAGATCAGCCAGTTCAAACAGCCGATCGTTGGCGAGGGCGACGTTGAAATCGACGCCGACGGCGAAACCATCCACGTTGGCATCGAGCGGCTGCATTTGGAACAGGATGCCGGCAAATCGATCCACGACCAGCATCCAGACTACAGCTACGTCGACTTGAACCGCTCGGGCGTGGCGTTGATGGAAATCGTGTCGAAACCCGACATGCGCTCGTCCAAGCAGGCCCAGGCCTATGTCACCAAGCTGCGCACCATTTTGCGTTATTTAGGCACCTGCGACGGCGACATGGACAAGGGCAACCTGCGCGCCGACGTCTACGTATCCGTGCGTAAGCCCGGCGATGAACTCGGCACGCGTTGTGAAATCAAGAACGTCAATTCTATCCGCTTTATCGGTCAAGCCATCGAGGTGGAGGCACGGCGCCAGATCGACATTCTGGAAGACGGCGGCTCAATCCATCAGGAGACCCGTCTGTTCGATCCGGTCCGCGGCGAAACCCGCTCCATGCGCTCGAAGGAAGAAGCGCACGACTACCGCTATTTTCCCGATCCCGATTTGCTGCCGCTCGAATTTACGCAAGAGTACGTCGACAGTTTGAAGACCGGACTGCCGGAACTGCCGGACGAAAAGCGCGCGCGTTTCATCAAGGTGTATGGCTTGTCGGGTTACGACGCCAACGTGCTGGTCGCTGAAAAGGCCAATGCAGATTATTTCGAAGAGGTCGCCAAAGGCCGCGATGGCGGTGCCAAAGATGTTCTGGCAACCGGCAAAGCCGCTGCCAACTGGGTCAACAATGAACTGCTAGGCCGGCTGAACAAAGAAAATCTTGGGATCGGCGAGAGCCCGATTTGCGCGCGCCAGCTGGCGGGGCTTGTCGAGCTGATCGCTACCAGCGTCATCTCGGGCAAAATCGCCAAGGATTTGTTCGAAATTTTGTGGAGCGAAGGCGGCGACCCGTTGGAAATCGTCGAAGCCCGCGGCATGCGCCAAGTCACTGACATGGGTGCCATCGAAAAGGCCGTCGACGACATTATTGCGGCCAATCCCGACAAGGCGCAGGCGGCCATCGCCAAGCCCAACATGCTCGGCTGGTTCGTCGGCCAAGTCATGAAGTCGTCCAACGGCAAAGCCAACCCCGCTTCCGTCAACGATCTCCTGAAACGAAAATTAGGCATCGAGTAGCGGGGTTCCGCCAGTTCCCGTTCGCCGAGCGTGGGCCACACTACCTGTGTGAGTGGTGGTGCGCGCCACACCCAAAAATGTCATCCTCGCGCTTGGCGCAAGGACCCATTCATCCGCTGGGATAGGTGAGTGAAATTGTGTGTCGGCGGCGCAGGCTGCGCAATGAAATGTTCGCCGGAATGTGTCGATTGTTGGGTCCTCGGGACAAGCCCACTGCTGTCCGGTTGACAGCGCTCCTCCCCAATTACCGTCATGGCCGCGCAGGCGGCCACCCACGACAAGTGTCCGCCGGGCCCGCTGTCGAAGCTTTAAGAAAATTGCTGCAACTGGCGTTTCTATCAGCAATACCGAGACCATTGAGGCTTGTCGTGGGTGGCCGCCTGTCGCGCTAAGGCGCGATCGCTGCGCGACGCGGCCATGACGCGCAGGGAGAGGTGACCCGGTCTCGCGATTGCGAAAACCTTGCCAGCTTCGTGTCCCGGTCAAATCGCACGCGCCTTTTCTGGTTGTCATGCAAACATCTGCCGTCTGGGCCGCAAATCTCAACTGGACAGCCGTGGGACAAGCCCGAGGATGACATTTTTGGGTGTGGCGTTGATCGTGGTAGGCCCGGGACGCACAGAAGTATCAATCACGCCACAGCAAATCCGCATGGCGGCCGGCTCCCCGGAGGGGAGTCGGCATGCGGAAAGCAAAGTTCGTCGCCATGCGCAAACATAAAGTAGATCACGCGCTGCGTTTGATCACATCGTGTGCGGTGGCGGTGAGGTGCTTAGACGTAATGCCGAAGTGTTCGAACAATTTGGCCGCCGGCGCGGACGCACCGAAGCTCGACATGCCGACGAAGGCATCGGAGGGGCCCAGCCACTCGTGCCAGCTTTGCGCGACGGCCGCTTCAATGGCGACGCGCGGCGCTCTTCCCAGCACCGCCTCGCGATAGGCGGAGGGCTGCGCGCGGAACAACTCGAAGCTCGGCATCGACACGACCGCGGCTTTAACGCCGTCCTTGGCGAGCATGGCCGCGGCCTCCACAGCCAGCGCCACTTCCGATCCCGTTGCCAGCAGTGTCACATCGCGCGAGGCCGGCTCGGAGACCACGTAAGCGCCCTTCGCCGACAGATTTTCCGCGCCGTCGCGCGCCCTCAAAACCGTCGGCACGGCATCGCGTGTCAATGCCAGCACAGACGGCGCCGTGGTCGATTTGAGCGCGATCTCCCAGCATTCGATTGTCTCGAGCGCATCGGCCGGACGTAACACTTGCAGATTTGGAATAGACCGCAGTGCTGCCAGATGTTCGACGGGCTGATGCGTCGGCCCATCTTCGCCGACGCCGATGGAATCGTGCGTCATGACGTAGATGACGCGCTGCTGCATCAACGCGGCAAGGCGAATGGACGGACGGCAATAGTCGGTGAAGACGAGGAACGTCGCGCCGAATGGAATGAACCCGCCGTAGAGCGCGATGCCGTTCATGGCGGCTGCCATGCCGTGCTCGCGGACGCCGAAATGGATGTAGTTGCCATCGAATTTGCCCGGCAAGACCGGCGCATAGTGCTTCGTCTTGGTGCCGTTCGACGGCGTCAAGTCGGCCGAGCCGCCGACGAGTTCGGGCACGGCAGAAATCAGATGTTCGAGCGACATCTGCGACCAGATGCGCGATGCGCGCTTGGCGGTGTCGGCGGAAAATTGCGCTTTGGCGGCGGCAACGGCGGCATCAATCGCCTTCGCTCGCGAGGCGGCAACGGGATGCTCAAGGGCTGCTTTGACCTCAGGGCCCGCTTTGGCAATGCGCGCTGACCACGTCACATGTTCGGCGGCACCGCGCTTGGCAAGGCCGCGCCACGCGTTCAAAATCAGCTCGGGCACTTCGAACGGCGGGTAGGGCCAACCGAGTTTTTCGCGCGTACCTTTGATTTCTTCCGCGCCCAGTGGGCTGCCGTGCGTGTCCTTAGTGCCTTGCTTTGTTGGCGCGCCAAAACCGATGATCGTGCGGCAGGCGATCATCCACGGTTTGGACGCATCGGCCTTGGCGGCGGCCAGAGCCTTTGAAATTGCCTTGGTATCGTGCCCGTCGATGCGCACGGTATTCCAGCCCGAGGCTGCAAAGCGCGCAAGTTGGTCGTCGGACACCGACAGGCTGGTGGCCCCGTCGATGGAAATCGAATTGTCGTCCCACAGCACGACGAGCTTGCCGAGATTCAAGTGCCCGGCGAGCGAGATTGCCTCGTGGCTGATGCCTTCCATCAGACAGCCATCGCCGGCAATGACGTAGGTATGGTGATCGATGACATCGGAGCCGAGCCGCGCACTCAACATGCGCTCGGCGAGCGCCATGCCGACGGCGTTTGTCAGCCCTTGGCCGAGAGGGCCCGTAGTCGTTTCGATGCCGGCCGCGTGGCCGTGCTCGGGATGGCCCGCGGTCTTGGAGCCAAGCTGACGGAAGTTTGCAAGCTCGCTCATCTCCATGCCCGGATAGCCGGTGAGATGCAGGAGCGAATAGAGCAGCATCGAGCCGTGGCCAGCCGATAGGATGAAGCGATCACGATTGGGCCACAGACTGTCGGCTGGGTTGAAGCGCAACGTCTCGGCAAACAAAACCGTGGCGACGTCGGCCATGCCCATCGGCATGCCGGGATGGCCCGAATTGGCTTTCTGCACCGCATCCATCGACAGGGCGCGGATGGCGTTCGCCATATCGCGGTAGTTGAGGGCCGTTTTGTCAGCCGCGGCAGCCTGCGCTGTGCTCATATCTTGGGTTGCCCGAAGGTTGAGGCGCGCTCCCCGCGCCCGATGTGACATGTCTGTGCGGCCACGTTTATCGGGGCTTGGCGCTTGCGTCTATGGCGCAAAGTCGGCCGGAGCGCGGCCAAGGGCCCCTCATCGTCGCCATTTACGGGGATTTCCGGCCCAACACTGGCCTGAGCCGTGGGGACAGCGTCACTTTTTTGCGGGCGCCTCGGCGGAAGGCCGACCGAGGCGTATTTCGTCGGCCGCATCCTCCTCGAACAACTGCTGCAGGGTGGCAGCATCCGTGCGCGCTCGCGCCTGCAAACGCTCGACATCGGAATAATGTTTATAATCATCGCTGAGTCGGCGTTCATCGTGCGCCTGGAAGGTGCGCACCGAGCGTTCTGCCTCGCGCTCGCTGTAGCCAAGCGCCACAAGAAGCTGACGCGTGGTCTCGAGCGACGACAGGAAAGTTTCGCGCTGGATATTCTTGATGCCGAGGTCATAAAGCCGATGGACATGGTTGCGATTGCGCGCGCGCACAAAAATCGGCAGACGCGGATGCTCGGCCGACACCATTTCGGCGATGCGCATCGATGCCTCAACGTCGTCGATGGCGAGAACAAAGGCGCGGGCTTTGCCGATCTGGGCGGCGTGCAGTATTTCCGGCCGGCTGGCATCGCCGAAAAAAGCCTGCGAGCCGAATTTTTTGACGAGTTCGATCTGCTCGGCATTGATGTCGAGCGCCGTGAACGGAATTTTCTTGCCGCGCAGAACACGCGCCACGATCTGCCCATAGCGGCCAAAGCCCGCGATGACGACGTGGCGGTCATTATCGGGCGGCGTATCGAACGTGAGCGCGGCCGGCGCGTCTTTGGATAGCGCCTGCTCGATCATAAGTAGCAGCGGCGTTGCCACCATCGACAGCGTGACGACGAGAATTAAAATTTGCGAGATTTCGCTGGATATGACGTTGGCTGCAACGCCCGCCACGAACAGGACGAACGCGAATTCGCCGCCCTGACTGAGGGCAAGTCCGAGGCGCCGCGATGGGCGCGCGCCCAGTCCATAGCGCCGACCCAAAAGCGTTAGCACAGCTGTTTTAATGGCGACCAGCGCGAAGGTCAGACCAAGGACCAGCCAAGGCATACTCAGCAACAGATCGATGTTGAGCGACATGCCGATGGCTGTGAAAAAGATGCCGAGCAGCAGGCCTTCGAACGGCTGGATATCTGCTTCAAGCTGATGCCGGTAGGAGCTTTCAGCCAGCAAGGCGCCAGCAATGAACGCCCCCAGCGACGCCGAGACGCCAACCTGCTGCATTGCGAGCGAGACCGTCACCACGGTCAGCAGAGCCGCCGCCGTCATGGCCTCGCGCACTTTGGTTCGGGCAATGAGCTGGATGAGCGGATCGAGAGCATAATACCCAACTGCGGTGACGCCGATAATGGCCGCGATCGCCTTGAGTGCCGAAAAAAGATTCATGCTCGCGGCTTGATCGGCCGCCGTCACAGCAAACAAAGGAGCCAGCGCAATCAGGGGGATTGCCGCGAGGTCTTGAAACAGCAGCACGGCGAAAGCCGCGCGGCCATGCCTGGCTTGCAGATCGCCGCTTTCTTCCAGAACCTGCAAAGCGAATGCCGTTGATGAAAGCGCGAGGGCCAGCCCGGCAAAAACGGCGGCAAGAAAATCGAGCTTCAACATCACACCCGCGAGGGCTAGCACGGCGGTCGAGACCGCAACCTGCGCGCCGCCGAGGCCTAGAATGGCTTGGCGCATCGACCAGACGCGCTTGGGCCTCAATTCCAGACCGATCAGGAACAGCAGCAACACGATGCCGAATTCCGACACCTCCAAAATGTCGTGCGCTTGGGTAGGGCTCACCACGCTCGGAAGAATGTGGGGTCCCAGCAGCACTCCGGCGGCGAGGTAGCCCAAAACCGTAGGCACGCCGAGAAACCGCGCCAGGGGGGCTGCCAAAGCCATGGCGGCTAACAATACTGCGATATCGCTCAAGCTTACGTTGTGCATAAAAGCCCCTGACAAAGCCGCCCTAATCCGGGTGTCAACGATCCGGCTTCATCCCTGGCACGTAGTTGTACACGAGGGAAGCTATCCGCTATGGTCAACGTATCCGAAGTATCACCACGTACCTACCGGCCGGTGATTTCGACGATCACAACGAGAACCATGGCTGATTTGTTGCACCGGGTTGCAAGCGCGCGTGACGTGGAGGCTTTTAAAAAGCTTTTTCAGTCGTTCGCGCCGCGCGTTAAATCCTACATGATGCGTCAGGGCGCCGACCCGCACACCGCCGAAGAACTGGCGCAGGAAACGCTGCTGATGGTGTGGCGCAAGGCTGCACTCTATTCGGGCGACAAAGGCAGCGCCAGCACCTGGATTTTTACGATCGCGCGCAACTTGCGCATCGACAGGTTGCGCCGCGAGGTTGCTTGGCAGCCCTTGCCAGAGGGGGCAGACGACGAACCCTCGACGGACCCCCTTCCCGACGAGGAGCTCGACTTGCGCGAACGCCGCGACTTAGTCCGGGCGGCACTGGCAGAATTACCGGCCGACCAATCCGAAGTTGTCAGTCTTTCGTACATTGAGGGTCTGTCGCACAGCGAGATAGCAGAGCGGCTGAAACTTCCACTTGGCACTGTGAAATCGAGAATGCGCCTAGCCTATTTGAAGGTTCGCTCCGCCGTCGAGGACTTGGCTTAAATGACGATCAAGAATCATCCCGATATTGCCTCGCTCATGAGCTGCGCCGCGGGCAGCCAGCCGGAGGCGCTTGCCGCCGTGGTCGCGTCGCATTTGTCGGTGTGCCCTGAATGCACGCGCCGTGTGGCCAGCCTCGAGCGCATCGGGGAAGCGCTGTTCGATCACATTGAGCCGGTCGCATTAAAGTCATCAGTCCCTGCGGCTATTGCGCGATCGATGGAAGCTGAAAATCCGATCGAAAGCCCGCGCGCCTTGGATAATTTAGGCTTGGGTAAGGGTGAAGTGCCCGCGCCTCTGCGCGCGCTGATTGGACCAGATTTGGATGCTTTACCGTGGAAAAGAATTGGGCCCGGCGTTTGGTGTCACACTCTCAAGCTTTCGAAACAGGCGCGCGGAAATTTGCACTTGATCAAGGTGGCACCTGGGACAAAACTTCCCGACCACGGTCACGGTGGTGAAGAGATGACGTTGGTCCTGCGCGGCAGTTACAAGGATACTACGGGGCATTATGGCGTTGGCGACGTTGCCGACTTGGATGGTGAGATAGAACACGCGCCCACAACCGATGCGCAAGAAGGCTGCATTTGCCTGATTGCGAGTGAGAAGGCAGCGCGCTTCAAAGGCGTTTTAGCGCGCTTGATGCAGCCTTTTCTGGGCATTTAATTAGTGCACCTGCCGAAGCGATGAAACTCTGTCGGCTATTTTGAGAACATGCTCTGTTGGTGACGCGCCTTCTTTTTGTAGCGGTGCGGCCCGTTTTCGGCTACCCGGGCTAGGCAAACAAAGGGTTCGGCTCTTGAGTTCAAAACTTCCCTGGAAAACGGCCTGGATCACGGGCGCAAGCTCGGGCATCGGGCGCGAACTCGCCCTTCAGTTGGCGCAAGCGGGCGTCAAGGTCGCGGTCTCCGCCCGCTCCGCCGACAAGCTTTTGGACTTTCAAAACCAGCAAACGAACGTCCATGCGTTTCCGTTGGACGTAAGTGACGGCGACGCAGTTACGAAAACCGTCGACGCCATCAACGCGCAACTGGGCCCGATCGATTTGGCCATTTTTTGCGCGGCCGTCTGGCACCCGATGGGCGCCGCGGACTTCGACGCGCAAACCGCGATCGAGACTGTCAACGTCAACTACGGTGGTGTCGTCCGGCCACTCGCCGCGCTGATGCCCGCAATGATGGCAAGGCGCTCAGGTCACGTCGCCTTCGTTGGTTCGGTGGCGGCGTTGCGCGGCCTGCCCAAATCCGTGACCTATAGTCCGACCAAAGCCGCTCTATTGAGCTTGGCCGAGACGCTGAAACTCGATCTCGAACGGGCGGGCGTCAAAATTACAATCATAAATCCGGGCTTTGTCGACACGCCCATGGTCAGCGTCAATAAGTTTCCGATGCCGTTCATGGTGACAGCGCCCGATGCAGCCTCGCGCATGATTGCCGGTCTCGCACGGGGCCGGTTCGAGATCGGCTTCCCGTTTGCGACCTTCAAAATGATGAAGCTGTTCCGCAAGATGCCCAATCAGTTGTACTTTCTGATGACGCGCTTCATGCAGCCGCTGGGGAGTGATTGAGGTTGTGAGCACGAAACTTGCCTGGACGACGGCCTGGATCGCGGGCGCGGGCACGGACTTGAGCCGTGAGCTCGCGCTGCAACTGGCGCGCGCCGGCGTCAAAGTCGCCGTCTCTGGAACCGCGCTTGAAGACGCTGCCAGTCTCGAAAATGCGGGCGCGAAGGTTTTCTCACACGGCGCTGATGACGCGGCCGTCGCATTGAATGCAGCAGCGGTGATCGCGCACCTTGGAGCCGTTGATCTCGCCGTCTTTGCAGCGCCGCCCGAACACGCCATGGATGCGGCGAGCTACAGCGGTGTTGGCGCGTTCAAGGCGATGGACGCCAGCTACAATGACGTTTTGCGCGGCCTTGGCACCGTCATGCCCGCGATGATCAAACGCGGCTCCGGTCATATTGCGCTCGTCGCCTCGATGGCGGGCTATCGTGGCTTCACCGGAACGGCTGCCGATGCGCCAGCCAAGGCTGCTCTCATCAGCTTAACTGAAGCGCTGAGAAACGACCTCGCCCGCTACGGCGTGACGATCAGTGTCATCAATCCTGCGCCAGCGGAATCAAAACGGTGGCGAGATCTGCAGGCCGTGGCAGAGGTGCCAATTTCGCCCGCCGATGCGGCCACCCTCATCATCACGCAATTGCGCGCGAGGCGCTACGAGGTGGCCTTTCCAGCGCGGTCTTTGCTCAACATGAAGCTGTTGCGCCTGATGCCCAACACGCTGTTCTTCTGGTTGCGCCGCCGTCGCGAAAGCAGGCTCGGTTGACGGTTGCCGTCAAGCCGATTTCGACAACCGGTAAATGCCGACATCGGTAAACCCGTGTTCAAAGCCGACTTCGCAGTACGTCAGATAATAAGTCCACATGCGCCGGAAGCGCTCGTCAAATCCGAGTGCTGCAATTTGCGGCCAGGCGGCCTGGAATCTGGAGCGCCAATCACGCAAGGTCTGTGCGTAGCTCGGTCCAAAACGCTCAATCGTTTCAAACTTGAGCCCGGAACGTTCCGACATTTGCTGGATAATTTCAACGGTCGGCAACATTCCTCCGGGGAAAATATAGCGCTGAATAAAATCGGGCCGCGAGCGATAGAGCGCAAAGTCCTGTTCGCGGATCGTAATGGCTTGCAGCACCGCGTGCCCCCCCGGATTGAGCCGGCTGGCCAGCGTCGAAAAAAATTGCGGCCAATGCTCTTCGCCGACGGCCTCGATCATTTCCAGGCTGACGATGCGATCGTATTGCCCCGTCACGTCGCGGTAGTCCGTGAAGGAAACGGCGGCCCGCGTGTCGAGTCCCGCTTTGGCTAGGTGGGCCTGAGCGTAAGCCAGTTGTTTTGCCGAAACCGTGATTGCCGAAACGCTTGCGCCCGCCTGTGCCGCGCGCTCGGCCATGCTGCCCCAGCCGCAGCCGATTTCAAGCAGCGAATTGCCCGTACGAACTTGCAGCGCCTCAAGCACGGCCGCGTATTTGGCATCCTGCGCGTCGGCGAGTGATTGCGTGGCCGTTCGGTACAGGGCGCTCGAATACGTCATGCTCGGATCGAGCCATAACCTGTAGAAAGCGTTGCCGAGATCGTAGTGGGCGTGGATGTTGGCCCTGCTGCCTTCGCGCGTGTTTGAGCGCGCCCGATGCCAACCTTTATCAGCGCCCCGTACACGGAACAGTCCGCGCCCCGAGCCCGCTATCTGGTCGTAGTTGCCGGCGAAAAAGCGCATGACGCCTGCTAAATCGTCGGTATCGACCTCGCCGCTGATAAAGCTTTCGGCAAAGCCGAGCCCGGCGCGCCGGGCCGCGCCCGATAACGCGCGTAACGATTTGATCTTAAGATGCGCGCTCTCGCGGCCAGTGCCCAAGATCGCGGTTCGGCCCGATGGGCCCGAGACTCGCAAACTCGATCCCTGCACGTGGCTCAAGGCTTTTCTTGCGGCCGCCAACAGAAGGCCGTCGCGCAACTTGGCGGCACCATTGAGAATGCCCCGAGGACCGATCACGGACTCAAACGATCGACCCATCATGCGCGTCTCACCGCTGCGGTCCGCTTTCTTGACTTGCATTCACAAAACTCACCGAATAACCGGGCGTGCTCTTGCCCCGCGCGAGAGGCACACCCTTGAGCCACAGCTTCAGCGCCTCGATATGAATGGCACTTATGATTTTCAACGTTAGTAACGGGAAGCGGAACATGAGAGCGAGGAGCCGCCCCCCCGACCAGGGCTCGGCACGCCCCTTAAAGTGGGTTTTCAAAAGCGCGCCACCACTGTCGGAAAGCTGGACGCCGACCAGGATGTCATCGCCCGGAACGGTCACGCGAAACCCATAACGGCCGGTGGCTTCTGCGAAGGGCGACACATGGAGTTCTTTGCGGGCCGCTTGGGCATAAACGCGATCACGGCCGTTGCCAGCTTTCACCACGTAGCTGCGCCGTTCGCCCCAAGTATTGTTGACCTCGTAGATCAGTCCCGAGAGGGCGCCCGCGGGCGTCACCGCGTAGTAGACGCTGAGCGGATTGAAAACGTAACCAAGCACACGGGGATAGGCGAGCAGTAACACTTGTGCGCCCGCCGTGTCGACACCGGCTGTCTTGAACAGAGAGCGGGCGTGGTCGGCGGCCCGGGTCCCATCGCCGGGCCCGTGATCGCTATCGTAAAACGATAGGAGATTAAATCGATTTACCGAGAACAGGCGCGATTGAGCCGCGACGGCCTCGACCTTGTCGAGATCGATCAGCAAGGAAAACACGCGGTAGCTGAGCGCATGCTGCTTTGGCCGCAAGCGCTTGTGGACGACTTGCCCCGTGAATATTTGTGCCCCTGGTATCATTGCGCGGCGACCTGAGCTTCAGCATCGATACGATGGGACCGTGCACAAAACATCAGGCGGCTCGATTCGCCCGTCACCCGCCACGGGCGGCGCACCGTCGAGACACCATCGACTGAGCCGGCGTCTTCAGCAGCGGCCAGCCCTGACTGTAACGCGTCCTCATGAAATCCGTAGCCGAAATAACTGCCGGCAAACCATGTGTTGCGCGCGCCCTGCAGGGACCACAACGTCTTTTGTGCAACCAGTGCGGCGACATCGAACAGCGGGTGATGATAGCGCTCGCGCGCAAAAATTTTGTCAGCCGCGACCGGCGTGAGAGGATTGAGCGACACAAAATAATCGGTCGACGTTGGCAGCGGTTGCAGCTTGTTCATCCAATATGTCACGGCCGCGCCACCGTCCGCTCCGGGTGTCAGGCCACCAAGATAATTCCAGCTTGCCCAGGCACGGCGGCGCGTGGGCATGTGAGACGCGTCGCTATGAAGGACGGCGTCATTGGCGGCATAATTGAACGCTCCGAGCAGCCGGCGCTCGTCGCTCGAAGCATCGCTCAGCAGTCCAAGCGCCTCATCGGCATGACAGGCTATGAGGCAGCGATCAAATTTGCGCTCTTCTCCGCTGTGCGTGCGCACGGTGACGCCATCCGCCGCGCGCTTCACGCCAACCACGCCGTCGCCTTTAGTAGCCCGGCCCTTGAAGTCCGCCATCAGCCGCGAGACGTATTCCCGGCTGCCGCCGCGCACGGTCCGCCACTGCGGCCGGCCGTTCAATTGCAGGAGGCCGTGGTTTGCAAAGAAACTGGCGAAACTCTGCGCCGGAAAGCCGAGCATGACGCTGGCCGGCGCCGACCAGATCGCAGCCCCCATGGGGACGATATGGCGCTCGATAAAGATGCGGGAGTAATTCCGGGCGGCAAGCCAATGGCCTAGCGTCAAGCTCGGGTCGGCCGCCTCGGCTTGCAACAGATTTGCCTCTTTGAAAAAGCGTTTGATCTCGCCAGCCATGCGCCAGTGTTCGAGTGAGAACACATTGCTGCGCTGAGCAAAGTAGCCATTGAGGCCGTTGCCGTTATATTCATAGCCGCCACCCGAAAGCGAGACCGCGAAGCTCATGTCCGTCGGGCTCGTCTCGACACCGAGATGATCAAACAGCGCCATGAGGTTTGGATAACAGGCCGTGTTGTAAACGATGAAGCCAGTATCGACCGCGACGCTGCGAACGGGTTCCTTAACCTCGAGCGTATTCGAATGGCCGCCAAATCGTGGCTCGCGCTCGAACAGCACAACCTCGTGCCGGCCCGATAAAAGCCACGCAGCGCTCATGCCGGAGATACCTGCGCCTATCACAGCGATCTGCAACGCCAGCCGCCCTTTATATCGACCCCTTACCCCGCGCGCGCCCGAGCGTCGCTCGACCGCACACTTGATCTCTACGGTCGCGAGAATGGATCGGTTTTAACTTTTTGCGAACGGGACGGGCCCTTGACGCTCTGGAAAACAATTTTGTTCAGGAATTGATAACCTTAATGGCATCTTAACCAGCGTTTCCGCACAATGAACGCGGGGCCGCTAACGATGGTCTCAGCAAGTATTACGCCTCCCATGTTCGCGTTTTTTAGCGAGGTTACGTGATGTCTCTTGATCAAGTCCTGCGGGCGATCGGTACGATTGCTTGTCTCTACACCGTCGGCATAGCCGTCTCAGCCATGACGTTGGCTTCGCTCGGCGCGGTTAGCTACTCGACAGCCTCTCTGTGCAGCGGCCGAAATTGCGGCACTGAGACAGTCGCCCAACACCATCCGGCTCCCGCCACAGCCTACGAAGCCGTCTTTGTGGCGCCGATGATGATGTTTGCCAGCAGCCCTTGAGCGCTGTCAGCAAGGGGATCGGCGCGGAGGGACTTCTCTCCGCGCGCAACCGGCCTGAATTTTTTGCGTTGCTTGTTATGATCGCGGCGTTTTTTTTACGACCTGATCGATGGCCATCAGCTCGCGCAGCAACGCCTCGAAATCCCGCAGCGGCACCATATTGGGGCCATCGGAGGGCGCAGTGTCGGGTGCCTCATGGGTTTCGATAAAGAGCCCAGCAACCCCGACCGCCACGGCTGCCCGTGCTAATACCGGCACAAACCGGCGATCGCCACCTGAACTCGTGCCTTGCCCGCCCGGCTGCTGCACTGCGTGGGTGGCGTCGAAAATGACCGGCGCGCCCGTCGCCGCCATGGTCGGCAAGGACCGCTTGTCGACCACGAGCGTATTGTAGCCGAAGGACGACCCGCGCTCGGTGAGCAGGACATTGGGATTGCCTGAGCCGACGACCTTGGCGACCGCGTTTTTCATGTCCCAGGGGGCTAAAAACTGGCCCTTTTTGATTTTGATAACCCGCCCGGTTTTGGCCGCCGCAACTAGCAGATCCGTCTGGCGGCAAAGGAAGGCCGGGATCTGCAGGATGTCGACAACCGGGGCGACCAGCGCGCACTGGCCTATTTCATGAACATCTGTGACGACCGGCAGCCCCAAGCTGTCTCGGATTTCGGCAAAGACCGGCAAGGCCGCCTCGAGCCCCATTCCGCGCTTGCCGCCAAGCGACGTGCGGTTCGCCTTATCGAAGGACGACTTGTAGACGAGACCGACGCCGGCGCGTGCGCAGATTTCTTTCAGTGCGGACGCCATCTCGAGGGCGTGCGCCCGGCTTTCCATTTGGCAGGGGCCCGCCAGAACAGCGAACGGCAGCGCATTGCCAAACGTGACGGGGCCAACGTTAACAATGGGATTAGGCGCGAGGCTGTCTTGCAGGGTCATGACCCACTATAGCACGGTCATCGGCCGAGGCGAGCACCGGGCAGCCCCTGTCCCCAACTCACAGCCACCTTTGCTCACATTGTGAATGTGATAGCGCTCAAATAAATTTGCCCGCGGCGATTTTAACGCTGGCGGACCCTAAGCCCTCGTGATGACATATGTGAGCATTAATCCCTCGAGCACTGCTGCCTGTCATACCTTTGCTGTGATTAAATTCGGCTGCTGGGGACTGTCCGGCCCCGCTCGCGGGTACAGCCTTTCAAGGAATGCCTGATGAAGATCGTGATTGCCCCGGACAGTTTCAAAGAAAGCCTGACCTCCATGGAAGTTGCAACCGAGCTTGAAGCTGGGTTGCGGCGGGTGTGGCCCGATGCGGTCTGCATAAAAATTCCGATGGCCGACGGCGGCGAAGGCACTGTGCAATCCCTCGTCGATGCGACGGGCGGCGATATCGTCAGCTGTCAAGCCCAGGCTCCGATGGGCAATGTCATCACGGCCTGCTACGGCCTGCTCGGCGGCGGCAAGACGGCCGTCATCGAAATGGCCGAGGCATCGGGCTTGCCCCTCGTAGCACGCGATAAGCGCAACCCATTGCTGGCCTCGTCATACGGAACCGGGCAAGTCATCGCCGACGCGCTGCAACGCGGTGTCGAAGATATCATCATCGGCTTGGGCGGCTCGGCCACCAACGACGGCGGCGCCGGTATGGCGCAAGCTCTGGGCGTCCGCTTCTTGGGCGCAGACGGCACGGTCATTACGCAGCCTCTGGGCGGCGGACAGTTATTGAGCATCGACCGCATTGACCTGTCCGGCATCAACCCCGGCCTCGCACGCCTCAAAGTGAGCGTCGCCTGCGATGTGACCAATCCATTGACGGGCGTCAAGGGCGCCTCGGCAGTCTATGGTCCGCAGAAGGGCGCAACGCCCGCCATGGTCGATGAACTCGACCGCAATCTGAAGCATTTCGCCAGCGTCATCCGCCGCGATGTCGGCATCGATGTCGAAGGCACGCCGGGAGCGGGCGCGGCCGGCGGCATGGGTGCTGCCCTTATCGCGTTTGCCGGCGGCACCTTGAAACGCGGCATTGAACTCGTCGTCGAGGCAACCAAGCTCGAACAGCATATGGCCGGCGCCGACTTGGCACTAACCGGTGAGGGGCGGGTCGATTTCCAAACTGCATTTGGCAAAACACCATCTGGCGTTGCGGCTGCAGCCCGCAAATTCGGCGTGCCCGTCGTCGCCATAGGCGGCGGTCTGTCGGAAGATGCGCGCGGCGTGTTCGAATACGGGATCGATGGCCTGGCGGCGGCGACAGTCAACCCGATGGACCTCGAAACGGCCATCCGCAAGTCGCGCCAGAACCTCCAGGATGCGGCCGAACGGGTCGCCCGTCTCATCGTCATCGGCCAAAGGCTGGCGGCGAATGTCTCGGCAAAGCAGCGCCCGCAGGCACGCAGCGACTTTGATCGCATGGCCGCCGCCTTGCGCAAAAAACAGCAAACGGCGAGGCCTACGCGTCAGTCCGTCAGTCCCAAAAAAGGCGGTGTTACCCGTTAAAACTCAAGGGCCGCCCAAGGATCGGCCACAATGTATTCGCCACATGGCCCGCGTGACGTGCCAGCCTTCACCGCAACAGGGTAGACCTCATGACCGATAGCGATCCTTTTGAACCCGGCAGCCACGCCTTTTCAGGTATTGTCAAATCGTGGAATGAACGGTCGGGTGAGCTGGTCACCGACAGCGGCCTGATGATCATTTTCAGCACGCAGAACCAGCCCGTCGTCGCCCCGGGCAAACGGGTGACGCTGACGCTGCGCAAATTCCGGCCGCGCTACGCTGTCGTCGGCGTCAAGGACGAAGATTGACTACGGGCCGGTTTTTCATGCCGGATTTTTGATGGGTCAATGAACTATGCTGGCAGGATCGCGCACCGTTACGCTCATTTTGTTCGTCGCTCTGGGCTTGTCCTTTTTGGCCGAGACCGGCGTCCTCATGTGGGAATTCTGGCACAGCAGCTGGTTCACGTTTGCGACCCACGATAGTCACCTCTTTCTGTTCTTCCCTACATTAGGTCTCGTGGCGCTCGCCGCCTTCTATGTGCCCGCTCTCGCGTTCACCGACATGTATTGGCAGCACATTCCGCACGGGCGCACGCGCTTCGCCCTCGGCTTCATTCTGCTCGCCGCGCTGTCATGGTTTATTGGCATGTCGCTCAATGCCAGCCCCTTCAGGCCGATCTGGGATATCGCGCCGCGCGTCTTGCAAGCCGACAAGTCGCAACCTCCGGGCTGCGGAACCCCGGTCCGGCCCTGCGAGCGGGTCGCGTTGCTGCAAAGCTTGGACGCCGTGCGCGAAGTCAGCAGCACGCATCTGGGCCTCAAGGACTTTATCCGCCAGTGCACGGGCGACCCGCTGATCGAGCCGTCTACGGTCGCGGAACCCAAACGCTTTTGTTTTGCGTCGAGTCCGCTCGACGGCAAGCCCGTCGTCATGTCGTCGAAAGAAGAATGCTGCCGCGCTCAGGATAAACTCAAGACGACCATTCTCGAGTTATCGTCGTCCCCCGAACAACGCTCTCTGACAGCCACGGTGCATGCTGTGGTCTTGCCGCTCAAGGTGTTCTTTTTGTTGATGCTGGCCGCCATCAGCGTGCTGCTCGCATTGCGCTACCAGGGCGTCGCGCGCTATTACAAAAGCGATATCGGGCGCATCGACCTCGGCATCGTGGTCGGGGCCGGAGCGATGTTGTTTTTCCCACTCATGAGCCAGGGGTTCGTTCAGACTGCCGATGCGTTATTCGGCACCTCGCAAAATGCCGGCTTTAAGCCGATCGTGAATGTCATGACGGCCGCATTCGCCATTTGGGCGCTTTTGCTGCTCATGTTTTTCTACCGTCGCCGCGATCGCGATCTCGAAATCCTGGGAAAGATGGCAGGCGTGTTGGCGAGCGCGATTGCCGTGTTCAAGTACGATTTGCTGATTTCGCTGGTCACGCGCTACCTGGGGTCGGGCGCTGGAATCCCCACCATGATCGGCCTTTTGGCGCTGAGTGCTGCGGCCGTGCTGCTGCTCCTATCGCCGCGGGCGGCAAACTTCTTTGCCAATTCGGTGACCCAGCCGCCGGAGGGCCAAAGCGGGGGAACCGCTCCAGGCTCGCGCACGAATTAGGAACAAATTTATCGATAATCTGAACTCGTCCTTAGGCTTCCCGTATTACCTTGAGACTTCGAGTTTCGGGGAGTTCTCATTTATGTTGCTGAGCCAAATAGGTTATTCGGATGCCGACACGGCGGCCGGCGAGGCGACCCCAGCGGACGGCCGTTGGGCCCGGCGCTTGAATTGCCGCATCGCGGGCGAAATTTCGCACCGTACGCTGCCTTCACCCGTCGCCTGCGTCGTGCGCGATACCTCTTCCAGCGGTGCCCGGATCGAGCTGACCGGCTCGCGTAACGCATTTTCGGCCGGAATCGAACGTATCCCTGATACCATCACCTTGACGATGCCGATGGACCGGATGGAAGTCGAATGCCGCGTCACCTGGCGCAAGGGCGTCATGCTGGGCGTGCGCTATCTGTCACCAGCCCGTGTGGTGCCAAAACGGGTGGCGCCGCGGTTTGCGACCGCCAAGCCCAAGGACTGCGGCTTGCTCGGCAAGATTTTCAGATAATTTTTCGGCTGCCTCGAGTTCAACGGGGCGGCAACTCCCCCTGGCGATGCCAGCCGGCCTCGATATACTGACTTGCGAGCAAACGCCTCGGGCGGGGGCCCGTGTTGTGGGTAAGTCTTGTTGGGGGCAGTATGGCTGACGTTTCGGAACTGACACACGAGGACCTTCTCGTCCGGCTCGGCCTCATGGCCAGTCAAGCCGTGGAGCGCTTCGACCTCCCAATCGGCGCCACCGCCCGCCTCATCAACATTTCCGAAAATGCCACGTTCCGAATCGACGACGTTGCGTCGGCAAAAAAATGGGCGCTGCGGCTGCACCGCGTCGGCTATCATTCGCGTGCGGCCATCGCTTCGGAACTCGCCTGGCAGTCGGCGCTGAAGGCTAGCCATACGATTATCACCCCGTCTGCCATCCGTGGGCGCGACGGCGAATATATCCAAAGCGTGGCGCACGTCGCGCTCGCTGAGCCGCGCAACGCCGTGCTGTTCGAGTGGGAAACGGGCTGCGAACCCGCCGCCAACGACGTTCACGGCTTCGAACTGCTGGGCGAGACCGCCGCCCGCATGCACGCCCATGTCCGCGACTGGCAGCGCCCCGCCTGGTTTACGCGCCATACCTGGGACTTTGAAACGAGCCTGGGCGCGCGCCCGCATTGGGGCCGTTGGCAAGACGGCATGGGCCTGACCGACGACGCGCGCCAGGCCTTTCGCGAAACAGCGAGTCTGATCGACACGCGCTTGCAAAACTTTGGCCGCGACCCGAGCCGCTTCAATCTCATTCACGGCGATATGCGGCTCGCCAATCTGCTGATGGATGGGCGCACGGTGAAGGTCATCGACTTCGATGACTGCGGATTTTCGTGGCTGCTGTACGACTGCGCGACCACGGTTTCTTTTTTCGAGCATGAGCCCCAAGTGCCCGAGCTGATCAAGGCTTGGGTCCGAGGCTACCGGCGCGCCGGCGCATTGAGTACGCAAGACGAGGATGAAATCGAGACCTTCGTTATGTTGCGGCGCTTGCTGCTTGTCGCCTGGATCGGATCGCACAGCGAGACCGAACTCGCCCAGTCGATGGGGGTCGACTACACGGCGACCACCATTCCCCTGTGCGATCGTTATCTATCGCGCTTTGGAACGGCAGGTGTTCTCAAGACCGCCAGCGCTCCCGTTGGCATCGGCAGCTTGGGCAGCACGAGCTTCTGGAAACGCATGTTCGGCTAGTTGCATCGTACTACTCGTCATCATCTTCCGGCGTTTGTTGCAAAGGCGCGGACGCAGTGCTGATTTTTGCATCGCGCGTTTTGTTTGGCGGATGCTCCCTAAGGGCCGCAGTCCAGGGGCGGTCACCACGGCGCGAGGCCACGGTTTCAAGACGCACGCTCGGCTGCAAAGCACCCGCAGCGGCGGTGCCCACAGCGCCGACCTCATCAATCAAAATAACATGCGTGCCACCGCTCCAGAATTTTTGCTGATCTATGATGATCTCTGGCCCAGCGCAACCCTTTGGGGCAGGGAAAGGCAGCACCAGAACACGCGCCCGGGCGCAGTCTTCAGGTAAAGCCGACGGATGGCGCACCGCCGCGACCACAACGCCTTTGATCGTCGCAACGCACCCGGCCTGATCGCATCGCCACGCCGTGTTGACGGCAGCCTCGGCTGGTGTGCGGGCATCGCCGTCGCTTTCGAGCCAGCGCTTCAGCTCAAAGCCCGCCTGACGGCCGGGCGTTGCCGCCAGTGTGCCGTCGCTTTGGCGCACGGCCACGAGGGCCCCGTCACGGCCGGCCAGAATATCGCCACGCGATTGCAACGGCAAAACCATAGCGCCCAGCGCCGCTAAAATGAGCCCGCCGAGGCGCCACTTCGTTTCCCACAGCGTCAACCACAATCCGCCAGAGATCATCAGGATCAGCGATGCGAATGGGATCGCTTGAATATGGCCTACGGCACCGGGCAACGTTGCAACCCAGGTCGCAACCCACAGCATAATGTCGATGCCGATGCCCATGATTGTGAGCGGCAACGCTTCCAATCCAAAAGGCATCGCGAGCATCGTCAGCAGTCCCGCCGGCATCACTATCAGATTGCAAACGGGGATCGCGATGAGGTTGGCCACGACGGCAAACTGCTGGGTCTTGTGAAAGTGGTAGGCGGCAAGCGGCGCAACACTGAAGCTCGCAATCAACGTCGACAGGATGATGCCGCCAAAAAAAGCGCCCGTCTTGCGGATCGCAGACATCTGCAATCGCTCTTGCAGTTCAGTGCGCGCTCGCAAAACTTCATAGACGGCGATGAGCGAGATAACGGCCGCAAACGACATCTGGAAGCCGGCATCCAGAAGGCTTTCAGGGCTCACCGCGAGGATGAGCAGTGCGGCGAGCGCCACGTTGCGCATGGCGAGCGCCGGCCGGTCGAGAAGCACGGCGAGGAACATGATCGCCACCATCACCGCCGAGCGCACGGTTGCCACCGAACTTCCAGAAATGGTCAAGTATGCGAATGCAGCGATCAGGGCGGCGCCTGCCGCCCACTTCTTCACGGGGTACGCGAGCGCGATCGTTGGAAACAGTGCCAGAAAATGGCGCACGCCAAAAAAGGCCGCACCTGCCATGATGACCATGTGCAAGCCAGATATAGATAGAATGTGAAACAGGCCGGAATCGCGGAAGGCGGCGTTGGTTTTTTCGGTGATGGCGCCGCGCGCGCCCGTGATTAGCGCCGTTGCGATGGCGCCACGCTCGCCGGGCAGTGCCGCGACAACGCGCTCGCCAATTTTCTGCCGCAGCGCTTCGACGAGCACGCTCGAACGCACAGCAAGTGTCGGACTCCTTGCCGCGACTGACGCTGGCACCACTTCGATCTCGGCTTTGGCGAGCGCATAGCCGGTTGCCCCGATACCCTGAAAATAGGCCGCGCGTGCGAAATCGAAATCGCCCGGCAGCGAGGGCGCTGACGGCGGGCCGATTTTGGCTTTGAGACGTACCGCGTCGCCTGGCTTTAAGCCGGGCGCGGCGACCATGGCGCGGATGCGGACCCGCGCGGGCGTTTTTCCCGCTTCGATCCCAGCAATCGACGTAACCCGCAGTGTCAGGCGCTCGCCGCGCTCCGGCCTTGGCTCGATGAGTTCGACGATGCCGTGCACGTCCGCACTGTATAATGCACGTTCGAGAATGGGCGCAGTTGCACGCTCGGTGCGCAGTTTTGCGAGGCAGAAACCCGCCGTCAAGGCCAACAGGGCTGCACTGATCAGCGGACCAGCGAGCCCTTCGCGGCACAAGTATCGCAGCGTGACCGCGATCACTACGATCGCCACCGCCGTCAGACCCGACGGCTCTGAGGATAGCGAGAAATAGAGCGCAATCCCACCGCCCATGAGGACCGGCAGCCATAAAAACCAGCGCGACCGCTCGGCTAAGAGTGTCGCAGCGAGCAAATCGGCCGCCCCAGAAATGACGCCGCCTTTGTGCGCAGGGGCTATCGCGCTCATAGCGGCGCACTTTCCCCCGCCGTTATGACCGAACGGCTTTGCCCCCACTCGAAACCCATCCCGCGCGCGAGCCTTTATCCCGGTTGATGCCCTATGCTACATGCCCGGCTCAACTTCGCTTAGAAAAGAATCAATGACGATGTCCAAACAGCCCACAGCGACCGCCGGATTGCCTGCTGCCACCACAGATGCCGCCGTGCCTGCCGCCGGCAAGCCGGTCGTGCGCTTTGCGCCGTCTCCCACCGGCTATCTCCACATCGGCGGCGCGCGCACCGCGCTGTTCAATTGGCTCTATGCCCGCCACACGGGCGGGACGTTCGTTCTGCGCATCGAAGACACCGATCGCGAGCGCAACAACCCGGACGCAGTCGCCGCCATCCTCGACGGCCTGACCTGGCTGCAACTCGATTGGACGGGCGACGCCGTATCGCAGTTCGAACGCGCCGGCCGTCACGCCGAGGTTGCGCACGCGATGCTCGCCAGCGGCCATGCTTATCACTGCTATGCCTCGAAGGAAGAAACCGAAGCTGCCCGCGAAGCCGCCAAAGCCGAAGGCCGGCCGCAGCTCTACTTATCACCCTGGCGCGACCGCGACCCGAAAGACGCTCCCGCTGGAGTCCGCCCGACCATCCGGTTGAAAGCACCGCGCGAAGGTGAAACCGCGATCGACGACAAGGTGCAGGGCCACGTTGTCTTTCAAAACAAAGAATTCGACGACCTGATCATTTTACGTTCGGATGGATCGCCGACCTACAATCTCGCTGTCGTCGTCGACGATCACGATATGGCTGTGACGCATGTTATCCGCGGCGTCGATCATCTCACCAATGCTGGCCGGCAAACGCAGATCTATAACGCCATGGGCTGGACCGTGCCAGTATGGGCGCACGTGCCTCTCATTCACGGCGCCGATGGAGCCAAGCTCTCCAAACGCCATGGTGCGCTTGGCGCCGAGGCCTATCGCGCCATGGGCTTCCTGCCGATCGCATTGCGCAATTATCTCGTGCGCTTGGGCTGGAGCCATGGCGACGCGGAAATCATTTCGACCGATCAGCTGATCGCATGGTTCGGCTTCGACGGACTGGGCCGCAGCCCAGCGCGCTTCGACTTTAAGAAGTTGCTCGACCTCAACGGCCACTACATTCGCGAAGCTGACAACGACGAATTGCTGGGTCGCATCGCCGATCTCCTGCCGGGCCTCGACTTTAAGACGATGGCCGCGACCGAACTCGATCCCAAGGCCCCGCCACGGCCCGATGTTGAATTCGCCAAGCGGATAATTGCCGATGGCATCGGGACTGGGCTCGATCTCAAAGCCCGTTTCGAGGCGGTGGGCTGGAACAAGTTTGCGCGTGCTTTGCCGGCCCTGAAAGAGCGGAGCAAAACGTTGCTGGACTTCGTTGACGGTGCGCTGTTCCTGATTGCCTTGCGTCCACTCAAGCTAGACGACAAGGCCGCAAAGGTTTTAACTGCAGACGCTAAAGCCTCCAATTGCGAGGTCGCAGCCGAACTCAGCAAGGTCAGTGCCGATGCGTGGACCGCTGCCAGCCTTGAAGCTGCTGTCAAACTATACGTCGAGACATCGAACTTGCAGCTCGGCAAGGTTGCTCAGCCCTTGCGGGCGGCTCTGACCGGGCGCACCGTGTCGCCGCCGGTTTTCGATGTGCTCGCAGTTCTTGGCCGCGAGGAATCGCTGGCGCGGCTCAACGATTAAGGTGGCTATATAATGAGTTGCACAACGTACTCGTGGCAAATTAGACTATAGATTGGCTGTTTTCGCGGCTCATCTGTTGTATAGTGCAGTGCAATATGTTCGCTGCTGATCACCCCCGCGGAGCCTCTTCCTTAGGCTCGCTAACGATCAGGGGCACCTTTTGAGCTGGCGCCAAGCACCCGCGAGCGCACGGAGAACACTGATGACCGTCCACGATAAAGCGCTGCCAAAGACGACGGCCCCCGACGTTGCGGCGGGCAAAGGCACGGCGTCTCTTTCCATCAAGGGCAAAGCTGTCGAGCTACCGCTGCGCAAAGGCACGATCGGGCCCGACGTGATCGATATCGCGACCGTCTACCGCGAAACGGGCTGCTTCACGTATGACCCCGGCTTCACCTCGACTGCCAACTGCTCATCGAAGATCACCTACATCGACGGCGACAAGGGCGAGCTATTGTATCGCGGTTATTCGATCGATGAGCTCGCCGAGAACTCGAACTTCCTCGCCGTTTGCTATCTGCTGTTGACCGGCGAGTTGCCGACCAACGGCGAGTTCCGCGACTTCCGCAAGACCATCAATAATCACACGATGGTCCACGAACAGATGACGCGCTTCTTTACCGGCTTCCGGCGTGACGCCCATCCGATGGCAGTCATGGTCGGCGTGGTCGGCGCGCTGTCGGCATTCTATCACGACTCAACCGACATCAATAATCCTGCCCACCGCATCATAGCGACCAATCGCATGATCGCGAAGATGCCGACCATTGCGGCCATGGCCTACAAATACTCGATTGGACAGCCGTTCATCTATCCGCGCAACGATCTCGACTATACTTCCAACTTTCTGCAGATGTGCTTTGCGACGCCGTGCGAGCCGTACGTGGTCAACCCCATCGTGGCGCGCGCGCTCGATCGCATTTTCATTTTGCACGCCGATCACGAACAGAACGCGTCGACTTCCACAGTGCGCCTCTGCGCATCGTCGGGCACCAATCCCTTCGCCGCGATCGCAGCGGGCGTGGCCTGCCTGTGGGGCCCCGCGCACGGCGGTGCCAACGAAGCTGCACTCGGCATGCTCGCCGACATTCAACGCGACGGCGGCGTGGCCAAGATCGGCGAATTCATCACCAAAGTGAAAGACAAGAATTCCAACGTAC